>JAJZTY010000102.1 GCA_021847325.1 Bacillota bacterium | reverse complement strand
TAGCGCTTCTGTCACTGCTTCATCTAAATAAATCCCAGTTTTCTTTGATTTCTTTCGTTTAATTCTTAACCATACCAAAACTTCATTCTCTGAATGTTCTTTTAACCATTGTGTCCATTCTTCGATGGTTTCTGGTGATAAACGGTTCTCCATTATTTTATTTTTCTTACAACATCTATTAATTGAGTTTCAATTGTACCGGCAAAACGAGTTAATGCGTCATTGTTCATAAGACTAATTAAATCTGTAGGACGTATCATTTCGATTGTAACCTTATCGTTTTCTTCTCGTATAACAAATTTACATGGTAGAAAGTTGATAGCAAGTGGATCTATCTTGTAAACACTATAGGCTTCGATAGGATTACAAACATCTAATATCTTAATTCTTCCCTTAAATTCGAGACCTTTATCGATAAACTTATCCGATAATGGAATTGTAGAAAGCACTCCAAACTTCTGTTCAGCTAAACCTTTTGTTAAACGGTCAACTGTTTCATCAAACGTAAAATTAACTTCTTGGACAAAGATATTCATAGAATCTCCTTTCATTATGTTAATCACATCGTAACACATTTTAAAAATATGCGATTGATTATGCTCAAGATAGGGAATAGTATTGTATTGTTGTGTTATAATCATATTTATTTTATGGAGGAAGAAATGGCAATTGGAGTTACTGTATTAAATCAAGTCTTAATGATGTTTGCGCTTATGTTAGTAGGTTATATTTTATTTAAAAAAGAACTATTGAATGAATCTGGAACAGCTCAGTTGTCCACGATACTTTTACAAGTATGTACTCCTGCTATCATTATCAACTCATTTAACATAGAGTTTAGCTTTGATATCCTATCTGATTTAGGTATCGCATTTGGTCTTGCGTTTGTCTCAATGTTTCTTGGTTTGGCAATTGGGAAAATATTATTTGGTAAAACACATCGTATTGAACAATTCGCTATCGCATTCTCAAATGTTGGATTCTTTGGGATTCCATTGGTAACGGGTTTGTTAGGGATTGAATATGTGACTTATTTATCGGCCTTTATTTTAGCGTTTAATTTACTAACATGGACAATTGGTTTGTATATGATTACAAATGATAAGAGTGTTATTAATTTATCGTATTTCTTAAAGACACCTGCTTTTATTGGGATGGCCTTAGGATTTCTATTATTCATCAGTCCTATTAAACTATCAGGATTCATCCAACAGTCCATCGCATCGATTGGATCTATGAATACACCAATCGCGATGCTTGTATTAGGGACTTATCTTGCGAAAAGTAAACTTATTGATATCTTTAAAAACAAACATGTTTATTCAATCGCTTTATTAAGATTGATTGTGGTGCCATTGATTGTATTAGCTGTACTAAGTTTCTTACCTATGATACGTCCTGAAGTAAGATTAGTTATCTTGATTGCGAGTAGTGCACCAAGTGCTACAATCCTTGCGATTTTCTCACAAAAATATGGGCATGATTATACGTATGGAGCTCAAATTATAAGTTTTACAAACATCATGTGTTTAATTAGTATTCCAATTATCATTACGTTTGCTTATTCTTTGTGGATATAAAATTAAAAGCACCTTAGAAATTAATTCTAAAGTGCTTTTTTATTATACTTCAGCTTCTTCAAACTGAGAGTTATACAGATTTTCATAGAATCCACCTTGAGCCATAAGTTCAAGATGAGTTCCTTGTTCAACAATATTACCATCCTTCATCACAAGGATTAAATCCGCATTACGAATGGTACTTAAACGGTGCGCAATAATAAAGCTTGTACGACCTTCCATCAATTGATCCATTGCCTTTTGTATTAAGACCTCAGTTCTTGTATCAACTGATGAGGTTGCTTCATCAAGAATGAGAATTCTTGGATTCGCTAAGAATGCACGTGCAATCGTAAGAAGTTGTTTCTGACCTAGAGAGATGTTACTTGCTTCTTCATTAAGGACATAACTGTAACCACCCGGTAATGTATGAATAAAGTGATGAACATTTGCTGCTTTACTTGCGGTTTCTACTTCTTCATGTGTCGCATCTAATTTACCGTATTTTAGATTATCTTCAATACTTCCATTAAATAACCATGTATCTTGTAGAACCATTCCAAATAAACTTCTTAGTTCATAACGCTTGAATTCTCTTAAATCATGTCCATCTACCTTTATCGATCCATCATTCACATCATAGAATCGCATCAAGAGTTTAACCATCGTCGTCTTACCAGCACCTGTTGGACCTACGATCGCAACTTTTTGACCTGGTTTGATTTGTGCACTAAAGCCTTTGATAACTAGTTCATTCTCGTTATAACCAAATTGAACATTTTCGAAACTTACGTTACCAACAATCTTTTCAATGGATGCTGGTTGTACGATATCCTCAACTTCTTCCTCTTCAGCTAAGAATTGGAAGACACGTTCTGCCGCTGCAGCAGTTGATTGTAATGTATTACTGATTTGAGCTGTTTGTGCAATAGGTTGTGTAAATGAACGTACATATTGTAAGAAAGCTTGGATATCCCCAACACTAATGGTTCCATTAATCGCTAAGATACCACCTTGAATACTCACTGCCACATAACCTAAGTTACCGACAAAGTTCATAAGAGGCATCATGATACTTGAGAAGAATTGACTCTTCCAAGCGGATTGATAGAGTTCATTATTGTGTTGTTCAAAGATTTCAATGGATTTCTTTTCTCCATTAAATGCTTTCATAATTACATGTCCACCATACATTTCTTCTACATGGCTACTTACTTTACCAAGTGAAGCGGCTTGTAGTTTGAATTGTTTCTGGGAGAACTTGACGATCACCATAATTAATACGAAGGATAATGGTAAGATAATCAATGTAATTAAAGTCATTGATACACTTATCGATAACATCATTGCCGCAACCCCAATGAGGGTTGTGACGGAAGTAATAATCTGAACCATACTTTGTTGGAGTGAGTTAGTAATCGTATCAACATCATTTGTGATACGACTTAGAACTTCACCATGAGGTGTTTTATCAAAATAACGCAAAGGAAGTTTATTAATCTTCTTCGAAATATCTTTACGCATTTCATATCCAATATCGGTCGCTACACGTGACATCACAATTCCCATAATGAGTGAGAAGATTGCGGATAGTATATATAGACCTAATAAGAGTAAGATAATTCCACCAATATATTCAAAATCGATAGCCGCATCAGGAATTCGTTGTAGCTTAGCCACAACACCTTCAAATAATCGATTGGTAGCCCGTCCTAAGAGTTTAGGACCATAGATTGTAAATACTGTACTTGCGATCGCAAAGACAAGAACCGCAATAAATCTTCCATAATAACGGGATAAGCGCTTAAGCAATTTTGACATCGACCCTTTAAAGTCTTTTGCCTTTTCTCCACCTCCACGCATCATTGAACCCATTGGTCCACCATGACCAGGACCACCACCCATAGGACCCTTAGGTGTATTCTTTTTGTCCATATTACTCATGGTTCAATTCCTCCTTCGATAATTGAGAGAAGGCAATTTCACGATAAACCTCACAGTTATCCATAAGTTCATCATGTGTTCCTTTACCTACAATTTGACCTTCATTTAATACAATAATTTGATGTGCATTCATAATAGTAGATATGCGTTGTGCTACTACAATCAATGTTTTATCCGATAAATCTTTTTGTAATGCGGTTCTTAAAGCCGCATCGGTTTTATAGTCAAGCGCTGAGAAAGAATCATCATAGATATAAATATCTGGATTCTTCACTAAAGCACGAGCGATAGAAAGTCGTTGTTTCTGTCCGCCTGAAACGTTTGTGCCACCTTGACTAATTGGTTCTTGATAATGACCTGGTTTTTCATTCACGATATTGGTTGCTTGTGCAATTTCAATCGCTTTATCGAGTTCAACTTGAGATGCATTTTCTTTGGCATATTTAAGATTCGATTCTATTGTTCCACTAAACAAAATCGCTTTCTGAGGAATATAACCTACACGATCTCTGAGTTCAGTTTGTTTAACATCACGAACGTCTCTTCCATTAACTCTAACTTTTCCAGATGTTACATCATAGAATCTTGGTATTAAATTGATAAGTGTTGATTTGCCTGAACCAGTTGAACCTATGATTGCGGTCATTTCACCCTTTTTAGCTTTAAAACTAATATCTCTTAAAACATAATCATCCGCATTAGGATATTTAAAGTTTACATTTTCAAACTCTATTACACCTGTTTCATCTGATACAAAGTGTACCGATTCTTTTGGATCAAGAATTGTAAGAGGTTTTTCTAGAACTTCTAGAATACGTTTTGAAGAAACGGATGCACGAGGGATTAAGATGAACATCATCGTAATCATCATAAATGACATAATGATTTGCATAGAATATTGCATAAATGCCATCATATCCCCAATTTGGAGTAATCCTAAATCCACTTGTTTCGCTCCAAACCATACAATCATTAAGGTAACTCCACTAAATACAAATGTCATTAAAGGCATTAAGAATGAAGTTGCTCTAGACACAAATAAATTGATTTTTGCGAGATCTTTGTTTGCTTCATCAAAACGTTCTTCTTCATGTCTTTCAGTCTTAAATGCACGAACGACCATTAAACCCGTTAAACTCTCACGCGCAACCAAGTTCACTTTATCTAACATCTTTTGAATTGCGGTGAACTTAGGCATTACAATCACAAACATAACTCCAATCATTGACATGATTACAGTCAATGCGAGTCCAATAATCCAAGTCATATTGGCATTACTTTCAAGCACATTCATAACTGCACCATACGCTAATATTGGGGAATAGAAGAATGTTCTAAACATCATAACGATTAACATTTGTAATTGAGTTATGTCGTTACCCGTTCTTGTAATCAAAGATGCAGTTGAGAATTGATCGAACTCAACACTTGAGAAACTCTCAACCTTACTAAATACATCTTTACGAATGGTACGAGTCGTTCCAGCCGCAATACGTGATGATAATAATCCAACTAGGATTGTGATAGCAGCACTCATTAATGCGAAGAGGATCATTTGGATTCCAATATTGTATATGTAGTCCATTTGAATTTTATTGGTATCAATACCAATTAATTCATATTCATTTTTAATCGCAACCGTTGCAGATTGAGCAATCATATCATCACTCATTTCCGCAAAACTACTCGACATATTCGATAATAAGCCTGCTCTTTGTACTTCAGGCATCATTTGTAATGCTTGATAAATACTGACTCCTGCAGGAAGTTGAAACTTTGAAGTATCTACTACACCACTATCGATACCATACGTGATCAGTAGTGGTTTTGCGATAACACTTGAAATATCTTCTCGTGAAACACCTTCTTGTAAATCTAAGATATAAACTGCTTGTGTTTCTAATATAGGGTATTCTTCTAGATATGTTTCATCTTTAACTTCTATACGTTGATAATTATCAAGAATAATCGCTTGATCATCTTCACTCATAAATAAGAATAAATGATTCAAGCGTTCTTCACGAATCACATCAATTGTGCCATCTTCTATTCCTTGTCGTGTAATTCCAGTATTAACAATATTACTCATTAATTCCGGTAATTTTAAGTCTGCGGTTGTTTGATAATACAACAAACCCAATACTACGAGGATGGATAACCAATAAACTTTTAAATATTTAACAAATAACTTAATCACACATTTCTTCCTCGTTTTCTTTTATTTGATTCAAAAAATCAGCTGTTTTTCGAATAAGTCGAATAAGTGTCTTTGAATCTTCATCGCCAAGATAATCCACTAATAAATGGATATTTGATTTAAAATGATTTTCCTTCTCTTCTAAAAATGTCTTCCCTTTTTCTGTTAATTGAATAAACACAACTCTACGATCTTGTTTACTACCAACTCGTTCAATAAAACCACTATCTTCTAGTGAATTAATCATGGGAGTAACTGTAGGTGGTGCTAAATTCAATACAGTACTGAGTGTACTTAATTTTATTCCGTCTGGATATTTTTGGATTAATTTTCCGATGCTCATTAAAGCAAACATTTCACTCTTTCG
>JAJZTY010000101.1 GCA_021847325.1 Bacillota bacterium | reverse complement strand
TTAAATTAAACCCTTTAATGATGGATGGATGAAAATCCAACTAAAACATTTAGTAATTTAATACGCGTGGTAATTTACCCGCTTGATCAACCCAATCTTCAACTTGTTTAAGTGTTGGCATTTTACGCACCAAATTCTTTTCTTCATTCACTTCAACCATTTTTTTATGAAGATTTTCAGGTTTACGTTGTGCGAGTTCTGGAACTGTATCAACACCAGCTGCTTCTAGTAAATCTGCATATTCGCTTCCTACACCACTAATACGATCTAAATCAGCACGATTAGCCCATTTCAAGATTAACTTGTCTGAAATTCCTGTCTTTTCAGCTAAGGCATCTCTTCCTTTTTTAGTTGCACATGCGTCTAGTAAGCCTTCGATACTCTTAATTCCAACTTCATTCAATTTTAATTCGTATGCTTCACCAATTCCCTCAATCAAACTCAATTTAGCCATTGAATAGCCTCCCTTTTTGATATTGGTTCATCCATCCGTTATAAAACTATTTCTTTAGGAAACCTCCTAATAGTTTACCTACATCATCCATCATATCGCCATCTCCATCACTATCCAATAAACCACTTAACATTCCCATCACATCATTCCCTTGCGTCGCACCACCCAAAAGTGATCCTAAACTCGATAGATCAAATCCACCCTGTTTTTTACTCTTACCCAATTGTCCTAAAAGTAATGGTGCTAACATTGTCAAGATTCCTGATACTTGAGAAATGTCCATTCCTGTTTGTTTAGCTAGTCCTGATTCTACCGCCCCTGATTTATTGGATAAAAGATGACCTAGTATTTTAGCCCCATCTTTTGTATCCACTTTCTTTAAGAAGTTTCCGATGTCATCAACATCATCATCCGCGTGTTGATCCAGTGCTTTTAATAATGAAGATGCACCTTGTTCAGTTTTAGCATTCTTATTCATCGCTTGTAATAAAGTAGGTAGTGCAAGATTTGCCAATTGCTTAACTTGATCAGGCTTTGCGTTAACTGACTTACTTAAGGTATCCACAACCCCTTTTTGATTTAATTGTGATGTCAACAACTCTAGAATATCCATATCGTTCACCTTTCATATCACAAAAACCACTTTGAAGTGTTCGTTGTTCTATGATTATCCCTGACGTGGGTCCTTAAATAAATACTAGCATATTTATTTTAACTGTGTGTATTGATGTACAATAATTTCTGTTATTTAGAACATATATACTTAAATATTAAAAAACTTATGATAGTATTGAACTAACAGTTTCGGGGGAAGCAACATGACATCACAAATTGTATACGCAAAGTTATTAATTGATAAACATATAATTCGAATTGAATTTGACTTAAAAAAGAACACAATCCAATTCAATAAGTTGACATACACTTTTAATCAACTCACAAACATTGATAAAATTGGTCATTATTCAAAAGATAACTCAAAGTATATTTTTATCTTTATTTATCCAATTTTACAATTTATCTCTTTACCTTATATTTTTTATTTAGACCTATTCATTTCATTAAGCCTAGGATCATTTATATTCGCAATAGCTTGTGCTTATACGAGTAAATTATTCTCAATTAATTCTAGTATTTATCGAATTATTCTTGATGAAAAACCTTATGATTTGTTAGTTTCTGATTTAGACGCATACAACTTAAACATAAAAAAAACAAGAACCAATTAATTAGTTCTTGTTTTAATTCATAAACTCCACAAGTATTTCATGTAATAATCCATAACCATCATCTGTACATTTAAGATATCCATTTTCTAGGATTAACCATTTATGACTAATCCCTTTAGTGATTGCGGATTTAAATACTACTTCGATATCTTGATTGAATCGTTCTTTAAATCGATTGATCGATAATCCATTTTTAACTCTTAATCCCATCATCACAAACTCAAACATTTCATCCTCTATGCTTAAATCAATTATATTTCCATGGAATTTAAACTGGCTATAATAGAGTAAGTTCTTTGTATTCTCAATTCGTTTATGTTGATAGAGTGATACAGCACCAGGACCTAAACCAATATAATCATCATAGTTCCAATAATGCAAATTATGCATGGAAGGTTTTGATTGAGTAAAATTACTAATCTCATAACGATTAAATCCATGTTTTTTTAAGAATTCAATCGCAGTAAAATACATTTGTTCTTCAAGTTCGGATTCAATAGGTTTGATTTTTAATCGACCAAACTCCGCATTTTCTTCAATGGTTAATGCATAGAGTGAAATATGATCGATGTTTAACGTTAGTGCTTGATTAAGGTTATATTCCCATTTATCTAAGGTTTGGTTTGGTAATGCATAGATTAAATCGATTGAGATATTATTAATACCTGCGTCTCTTAAAATCTTAATTCCATTACGAATCATATCAATCGTGTGAGCTCTATGCATAAATACAAGTTCGTCTTGATTAAAACTTTGGACTCCAAAACTAACGCGATTTACTCCATATTTAACCATGAGTTCAGCTTTTTCTTTGGATAAACTCTCAGGATTAACTTCCATAGTATATTCTTTTACTTGGTGTGAGTAATCTTTCAAGATTTCAAAGAGTGTTGTGAGTTGATCACTGTTAAGTGCTGAAGGTGTACCTCCACCCAGATAGATGGTCTCAAAATCGATATCAGGATATAGCTTAACTTCTTGAGCTAAGGCATAGAGATAATCTTCAATCAATTTTGGATGAGTCACAACACGAGTAAAGTCACAATATGCACATATTACATCGCAAAAAGGCACATGAACATACAGTGCCTTGGGTTTATTTGTCTTCATATTTCTTGTCCACTTCTAAGAGTTTAGTTTGTATAAGTGTTTTAACATCCAAATTTAAATCCATAGCTAAGGTTAACGCAACCATTAACACATCGGATAATTCACCTTTGACCTGTTCAATATCAAACTCTTCCTCAAGAAAACACTCTAAAAGCTCAGCAGATTCAACACTAATTGACTTCGCTAATACATTTGGAGTATCTGTTTTATCCCAACCTTTTTTTACTCTAAAAGCTTGGATAAGTTCAAAAATATCTTCCATTATTCATCCATTGAAAGAACAGCCATGAACGCTTCTTGTGGAACCTCTACAGAACCAACTTGTTTCATGCGTTTCTTACCTTCTTTTTGTTTTTCTAATAACTTCTTCTTACGTGAGATATCCCCACCATAACACTTCGCTAAGACATTTTTACGTAGAGCTTTAATCTCACTACGTGCAATAATCTTATGATTAATCGCAGCTTGAATTGGAATCTCGAATTGTTGGCGTGGGATAAGAGTTCTTAACTTTTCGGTAATAATCTTACCTCTCTGATACGCAAATTCACGATGAACAATAAGGGATAAAGCATCTACTTGTTCAGAGTTAATCAAAATATCCATACGAACAAGATTACTAGATTGGTATCCAATAAATTCATAATCAAAGGACGCATACCCTTTTGTTGCGGATTTTAACTTATCAAAGAAATCATATACAATTTCACCTAATGGTAATTCATAAACTAAATTATTACGAATAGGATCAATATAGATTAAGTCTTTATATATACCACGTTTCTTCTGTGCTATTTCCATAACAGCCCCAATATACTCTTTTGGGACCATAATAGTTGCCTTAACATACGGTTCTTCCATATGTTCAATACGTTGCACATCAGGTAATAATGCTGGGTTATCAACAACAACCATAGAACCATCCGTTAAATAAACATGATAAACAACCGATGGTGCAGTTGCGATAAGAGTTAGATTGTACTCTCTTTCAAGTCTTTCTTGCACAACATCCATATGGAGCAGACCTAAGAATCCACATCTAAACCCAAAACCTAAAGCTTGAGATGTCTCTGCTTCATATTTAAGAGACGCATCATTCAATTGAAGTTTCTCTAATGCTTCACGTAAATCATTGTATCGATTTGCGTCGACTGGATATAAACCACAGAAAACCATTGAGTTAAGAATACGATAACCTGGTAATGGTTCTTTTGCCGGTTCAGTAGATAACGTGATGGTATCCCCAACATGGACATCCTTTACCGATTTGATGCTTGCTGCTATCCAACCTACTTCCCCACAATCTAAACGATCCTTCTTTACTTCTTTAGGTGTACGAACACCAAGTTCAGTTACCAAATAGGTTGCGCCAGTTGCCATAAAGTGAATACTATCGCCCACTTTTACACTGCCATCTTTAATACGTACATAACAGATAACACCACGATAAGTATCGTAGATTGAGTCGAATACTAATGCTTTTAAAGGTCCATTTGGATTTCCTTTAGGTGCAGGTACATATTTTACAACTTGTTCAAGAACATCTTGAACATTTAAACCACTCTTAGCACTAATGAGTGGTGCTTCAGATGCATCTAGACCAATAATATTTTCTATTTCATGACGAACTACTTCAGGCTGAGCAGCTGGTAAATCCACTTTATTGATAACAGGTAATATTTCAAGATTATTATCTAAAGCTAAATAGACATTCGCTAATGTTTGAGCTTCGATGCCTTGTGCCGCATCCACAACTAAAACTGCACCTTCACATGCGGCTAATGAACGTGATACTTCATAGGTAAAGTCGACATGTCCTGGTGTATCGATTAGATGAAAAGTATAAGTTTCACCATCAAGAGCTTTATAAAGCAATTGAACCGCATTGAGTTTAATTGTAATACCTCTTTCGCGTTCCAAATCTAATGTATCCAATATTTGAGCCATCATATCGCGTTCATGAACAGTATCTGTCATTTCAAGAATACGATCTGCCAGGGTTGATTTACCGTGGTCAATGTGGGCAATAATGGAAAAATTTCTAATTTTTGATTGATCCATGGTGTTCCCTTTCTTATACAGAGTATATTTTCTTTAATCGAATTAATATTGGTTGTAGTGCAAATGCTAAACCACCACAAACAATTCCTTGGAATATATTATAGGAGAATGATGCGACAAATATGGTCATTTCCCCAGTAAGTATTACATCAGTTAAACCATAGCCTACTGCCATCCAAGTTCCAGCTAGTAAGTAAACCCATAAATGAGCTTTCCCTTTTTTAATCGCAAGATATGCAATAATTCCAGCCTCTATTCCTTTAATAATCAATGTGAATATAGCATACTGACCATACCCTAAAAGTATATCTGCTAACGCAGCACCAACACCGCCTAATAAAGCATATGGTAAACCAAGAACAAATCCCATTCCCATTACTAATACATCTCCAAAGTTAAGATAACCTTGAAAAATGTTTATCGATGACCCCATCGTTAATAAAGCTACACCAGCAATAAATACAGATATAAGTGCAATTTGTTTAACTTTCATGTGTTTCAAACTTAAGATTGACCCATTGTTTACCCATGCCTTGATAAAAAGCTTGAGCTGTCATTCTATTTTTCCCTTCTACTTGTAGTTCTTTAATCAAAATAACTCCATCTTTAACTTTTACAGCTAATCCTTCGTTAAATAAACCTAATACCATTCCAACTTCTTTATCCGATTCTAAATCAGACTTGTTAACCTTAAATAGCTTTACTTTTTTATTATCAATGATCGAATGTGCAACAGGCCAAGGATTTAATCCTCTAATTTTATTAACAACATTCTTCATTGAATCATTAAAGTTTACAAACTCTTCCTCTGAAGTAATATTATAAGAAAATGTAACGAGTGATTCATCTTGAGGAATTGTTTTTAAATCAGGATTGAATAACTCATTTAAATACTTTTTGATCATATTTGATCCTAAATCTTGAAGTCGATCATGAAGAGAGCCAAAATCATCATCTTCATATATCGGACATGATTCTTGAAAGATAATATCCCCAGCATCCATCTTCTTAACCATTCTCATAATGGTAATGCCTGATTCAGTTTCACCCATGATAATTGCTTTATGAATGGGAGCTCCACCACGGTACTTTGGAAGTAAAGAAGCATGAATATTTACGGATCCATATTTGGGTGTATTTAAAATACTTTCAGGTATAAACTGTCCATAAGCACATGTAACAATTAGATCAAGGTTTAATTCTTTTAACTCTTCTAAACTATCTTTAATTTTGATTGGTTGTAGAACTGGAATATTATAAGATAAAGCTCTTTCTTTA
>JAJZTY010000100.1 GCA_021847325.1 Bacillota bacterium | reverse complement strand
CATCGACTAATTTGTCGACAGTCTGAACCGATATGATTATCGGTTTTATTTTTAACTGGTGCCATCACCGAGAATCGAACTCGGAGCTGAGCATTACCATTGCTCTATTTTACCATTGAACTATGATGGCATTATGCTTTTCTATAATACTGAAAAATGTTCAATATTGCAAGAAAATTAGCATAATCCATATCTATATTTTATTCTTAAAATCCGTGTTAATTTTATATAAAGAATAGACCACTTTAAACATATAAACTAAGATCACAATAACTAAGACCAATGCGACTAAAATATAGATCACGATAGAATATAAGACCGTTTGATTCGCAATTAATAACTCAGACACAATGGATTCTAAGCTCGATGTGTAATAAAGCGCATAAGACATTAAGGTTTGTAGTGTAGTATATCCAAAACTTGTCACAAAGTATAAAACTTCAAGAATCGTAATCCCAAAGAACACAAAACCTGAAATCATATATCTTAACCATGAACGATTGAGTTTATCTACTTCATCAGGATATTTTAGTTGTGATTTTAATTCATTAAAGTCTTTAAATAAACGATAGAACACGAAATAAAATAACACCAAAGAAATAGACCCAAAGACAGAAAACAAGATACCATTATCAGGAATAAACATAAATAATTTATTTAAGAATACTAACGCATTGAAACCTAGTAAGAAATATAGAAATGGTTCTAATTTCTTAAAATTAGGTTGAAATGGATATAAACTTTGAACTCCCTTAAGAATTAAGAAATAACCAATCGCATCTGGAAATAATTCTATCTGAGATCCACCTAAGTTAATACTAAAGCTTAATAAGACAAATATCGTACCATAATAAATAAAATTCATATTAACCCTCTTGATTAAATTTCTTCAGTGCTTGATGTAATTCACCGATAGGTAAGCCCATTACCGTATAATAATCGCCTTCTATTCCTTTTACGAGTAATGCGCCTTTGTCTTGAATTCCATAAGCACCTGCTTTATCAAGAGGAACTTTAGATTGAACATAAGACTTCACAAACTCTTCATCATAATCATAAAACTCTACAAGTGTTTTAGTATGAAACCGAATTTCTTTATCAGAACTTAATAGACAAACTCCGGTAATAACTTCATGTTTCTTACCCGATAACTGCTTAAGCATACGAATCGCGTCTTCTTCATTCACTGGTTTCCCCATAACCTCATTCTCACAGACCACGATTGTATCAGCTGAAATAATATTTGCCTCAGGATGACGATTTAAAACATCTAATGCCTTGATATACGCTAATTCTTCAATCGCATTCTCAAGAGATAGATTTGGATTAATCACTTCATCAACATTTGGATTCACAGTCGTAAATGGAATTCCCATTAAGTTAAGTAATTCTCTACGACGTGGGCTTTGGCTTGCCAAGATAGTGTGTTTTTGCATAAGACTATTATAATACAAAATAGACAATCTCAACTAAAAAAGGTGTTACCACCTTTAAAATAATCCTTCATCTAACGCCTTAATAACCTTATCCACCACATCATCAAACTCTTGAGATTCTTTGAACATAATCCAATTTAACCCCACAAAGTTAGAAATACCCATTAAGATATACGCCACAACCTCTGGATCATGATTCTTCATTTCACCTTTGGCTTGTGCTTCTGTTATATGTTTAACATAATTGGATGCGAAATCAGTGTAATACTCAATAAACAACTTCTTATCAATATAAAGTGATTCCCAGATTATGTTATATACATGACGATTCTCTTTTATAAAAACCAAGAAACTCTTAAGACCTAGTCGTTCAACTTCCTTACGATTCTTACAATCCTTCACATCCTTCGCTATATTCATACGAATTTGATGACTATAAGAAATCAACAAATACTTATATAAACTTAACTTATCTGTAAAGTAGATATAAAAAGTTCCAGGCGCAACTTTTGCCTTATAAGTAATATCATTGATTGATGTCCCATGATACCCTTTTTTAAAGAATAATTGTTCAGCCGCAGCACAAATACGATCGAGAGTCGCTTGTCCGCGTTTAGTTTTTGGTTGGTTTACAAGAGTGTTCACAATTTTTCCTCAAATCGTTTCAATTATACCACATCTGGAATAATCAACGAATGCACAAATCCTAAGACAAGTGAACTAAACAACATTGGTTTTTCATACATAGACGCATGACCAGACCCTGGAATAACGACTAAACTAGAATTCTTAATATTTTCATGTAAATACTTTTGGTGAGAGAGAGGTGTAATCGCATCTTCATCACATCCTACGATTAAACATGGACATTTGATCTTATGAAGATTTTGTCTTTCATCCAATGAATTAGCACTATTCGTTAATCTGACCATTGCACGTTGAAACACAGGATTAGCGAATACATTTAATAATATTTTCTTACGATCACTCATCCATTTAATCTTAGATTCATAGAATTCAGATGAATAAATAACGGGGATTGTCGTTCCGTAATATTGTTCGGCATTGGTGCTTGCTAGATTCCATGCATTCCCAATTTCTTTTAACCAATTATTGGTATAAGCTGTTGTATTAAATAATAGACATCTTTCCACAAGATGCGGATATTTTATCGCAAACTTAATCGCAACTTCTCCACCATAAGATATCCCAAATAAAGCGACATCTTTTAAGTTAAGTTTCTCAATTAATGTTTTAACTACTTCAACTTGGATATCTTGAGTGTATTCCATTCCTTCCAATTTAGAAGATTGACCTTGATCTAACATATCCACAAGAATGAGCTGATTCTTTTGACTAAAGCTCGAAATAAACATTTGCCAACTTGCCGTAGACATCATAATTCCATTAAGAATTACTAAAGGTTTACCTTTACCATAAACTTCATAATAAATGGAATACTCTTTAAACTCTAACGTAGCCATTATACGATTCCTAACGCTTTAGCCTGTTCAAGAAGTTCAGCTCTAAACTTAGGATGAGCAATCGAAATTAAAAGTTTAACACGTTCGCGAACATTGGTTCCTTTTAAGTTAACCATTCCATATTCAGTCACAACATAATTCACATCATTACGACTTAAGGTTACAACAGCTCCTTGTTTAAGCTGAGGTACAATCTTGGATATTTCTTCACGTTCACCTGTGACAGGATTTTTAACCATTGCGGTTGAATAAAGCGCGATAAATGATCTTCCATTTTTTGCGTTTTGAGCCCCAACAGCAGTATCAACCTGACCCCCTGTACCACTGAATTGAGTTGAACCGATTGACTCTGAACAACATTGTCCTGTTAAATCAATTTCTAAAGTGGTATTGATTGAGACCATATTGTCATTTAATCCAATCACATGTGGATCATTGGTATAAGCACCATCGAGTATCGCGACCCCAGGATTATGATCAATAAACTCATAAAGTTCTCTACTACCCATTGCGAATGTACAAACCATTTTACCTTTGTGTAAAGTCTTACGTTTGTTCGTCACAACACCTAGCTTAGCGAGTTTCATTAAACCCGTTGTAAGCATTTCAGTATGTACACCTAAATCTTTTTTATTTTTAAGCGCTGATGCGACCGCATTTGGAATACCACCAATACCTAATTGTAAACAATCTCCATCATTGATTTGACTAGCGATATTATTTCCAATCGCAATATCTTTTTCATTCGGTTCTGTATCAGGTAATTCTGCTGGTAAGTAGTTAGACTCAATGACATAATCAACTTCATCTAAATGAAGTTCTAAATCCCCATAAGTATATGGCATATTAGGATTAATCTCTAATATGACAAGATCTGCTTCTTCAATGACACGTTTTTCATACGTATTACTTAAGGATAACGAAACATATCCATGTTTATCAGGCATTGAACAAGCACCGACATAAATATCTGTATGCACATGAGCTAGACGTTTTATTCCAGCTAGATGTAAATGATTCGGAATAAAGGATATATTTCCATTTTGATGTGCTTTACGTAAAGCAGGTGAATAAAACCAACCATCCACATAGAATGAGTTTTTGTATTCTTTCTTCATGAAATCAGGATCTGACATCGGTAAACAGTTTGTGACAGTCACACCACTTACTTCATCCGCAACAGTGTGTAATTGACTTAAAAAATCACGTCCTTCTGCACAACCTAATCCTGTCACTATCATCATTCCACTTTTTACTTTTTTGACTGCTTCACTTGCAGTAATCTTTTTCATTGAAATATCCATTATTGAGTTCTCCATATAAGGGTGTTGCGGAAGCGTACACTTCCGCAACTGTTCATATTTATTGTATCGTATTAATTTAATAAATCATCCATAGATCTTAATCCATCGACAACTTCCCACTTAGTAGGAGCTTCAGGATTAATCTTGGAAAGGTTCATTTCTTGAGTACCAGCACGTAAGCCGTTACTATAATCAATTACACCACCGAATGGGTTTTGGATAGGAGCAGATTCCATAGCGTCTAAGTAATTTTCCCAGGTAATAACTTTATCACCTTCTAAACGACGTAAACCTTCTACGAAGAATGTAGCAGCGATCCAACCAGTCATAGCGTATGCATTAGCAGCGTATTCAGGTAATGCAGTAGCGAACTCATTTAGAGCAGCCATACGGTCTTCACCTTCAAATGAAACCCAACCATTACCGTAAACATCAAATTTACCAGCAACTTCATTCATAACAGCTTCCGCAATAACTGGCGCAACGTTTACATAAGTTGTAATAACGTCTTTGTCATTTCCTTGAGCAGCTAATTCTTTAATGATTGTTGGAATAGTAGCTTGTATAGCACCACCGATAATGAAATCTACGTTAGCTTCTTTAATTGTAGTAACTGCAGCAGACGCATCATCAGTACCAGGCGCAACTTGAGCTTCAACTAAAGTAACTCCTAATTCAGCCGCTTTCTTTTGAGCACCAGCAAGGATATCCTTACCAGCATCATCGTTCGTATAGATAATACCAATGGACTTAGCTCCGAAATCCCCAACAGCACGCGCAACCATAATTTGACCTTCTGTTACATAGATTGGTTGAACAGGCATAATACCACGATCGCGACCTTCAGCTTTGTCATTATATAGTTTACCAATACCAGTTGCGAAATAAACAGATGGAATACCGTAATCTTTTAGATCTTCTAAAGTAGCCCCAACAACTGGAGTTCCAAAGTGACCAACGATTGCGAATACTTTTTCATCTTCTACCATAGATGCTAAACATGCTTTACCTTTAGCAGGATCAAATTCATCGTCTTGGTGTAAAAATTTAATTGTACGACCATCGATACCACCCGCATCATTAACAGTCTTTAGATAAGCTTCAATCCCTGCAATAAATGGTACACCAACAGGCGCAAATGCACCGGATGTAGCAGCACAGTTAGCGATTAAAACTTCAGTGTCTGTAATCCCTTGAGCCGCAACTTCTTCTACAACTTCTTCTTTTGGCCCACACGCAACTAGAGTAGTTGCTAAAGCCATAACTGTAAGAATCATAAACAACTTCTTAAACATCATGTATTCCTCCTTTTGTTTTATATAATGCTTTTCGCATTGATACCAAATTAATGTGATCCTAGATAAGCTTCTATCAGCTTAGGATCATTCAATAAATCTTTTGCTGGTCCATGAGTACTAATTTCACCCAACTCCAACACATACGCATAATCCGCAATCTTCAAGGTTTGTGCCGCATTCTGTTCAACGATAATGACAGTTGTGCCTGATTTCTTAATCTCTAAGACAATGTTCATAATATCGCGAATAATAAGTGGCGCTAATCCTAAGGAAGGTTCATCTAAGAGTAATATTTTAGGATTACTCATAAGAGCTCGACCAATTGCTAACATTTGTTGTTCACCACCTGATAAGGTAGACGCAATTTGATTCTTACGTTCCTTTAGTACTGGGAAATAACGATATACTTTCTCGAATTGTTGCTTAATAATCTTTTTATCTCTAACGGTGAATGCACCTACTTTAAGATTTTCTTCTACCGTTAAATCTCTAAATACTTGTCTTCCTTCAGGAGATTGAGATAATCCTAATGCCGCAATCTTCTCAGGTTCTTTTCCACCAATCTCATGATTGTAGAAGAGAATACTACCTTCTGCTGGTTCAATCAAACCTGATATCGTACGTAATGTGGTTGTTTTACCTGCCCCATTCGCTCCTAAGATTGCTACGACAT
>JAJZTY010000099.1:2395-6369 GCA_021847325.1 Bacillota bacterium | reverse complement strand
GATATTTTTATATTTACTTCTAAACGATCTTCAAAACGTGCTTTTTCAATTTCTAAATACGATAGTACATGCTCAATTTCCTCATGTATATCAATCATCTCTTTATGTGTCGACAATGTATTTCTAAAGTAAGAAGATAAAGCAAGTAATAAAGATCGAGCACGATCAGGATTTTCTCTACAATAAGCACTAATTGTATTTAATGCATTAAACAAGAAATGCGGATTAATCTGATACTGTAATGCTTTATACTCAGCTTTCTCAAGTAATTTTTTCTGGTAATCAATTTCTGATAACTCTAATTGAGCCGAAAACAAACTAGTCAAACCATTGATAAATTCTAAATCAGTCTCAATTTTTTCTTTAAACTTCTGATCACAAATACTCAAGGTCCCAATTACTTGTCCATTTCGTATTAATGGCGCAATCATAATTCGTTTAAAATATTGTTCATAATGATACTTCTTTAATTCCTCTTCATGCAAAATAATCGTTTTATTTAATTTTGCACATCGTTTGAACTCTTGATTAAACAACTCATTAAAATTCGATTCTTTCTGAATATCAACCCCTGCATAGGATACAACCTTATCTAAATCACACATTAGGACCGAATAAGCATCCAGATTCGTCCAAATCGTCTTAACGGTTGCCTGCATACTTTGTACATGACTTAGCCCTTTTCTTAAATAGGGTAAACACATTTCAGCTAAATCAAATGCAAGTTTTAGATGTAAAGCTGATTGTTGGTCTAGATTCTTTTGAACTGTATAAATACCATCAACGAATATTACTACTCCTATAGAATTTAAAACAATCATCGGAATAGAAATAACTTTAACAAGTTCGAGTGCATCAGTAAAAGGACGTGCTATCAATAAAATGATTAACATTTGTATGATTTCAGCCACAAAGGTGGAAAAGAATATTAAACGATACTTTAATTTACTTGAACGAATTCGTTTATACATATATCCACCAATTAATCCTTCGGTAATGGTAGAAATTGCACAAGCTAATCCAGTAAAACCATTTATATCAATCGCATAACGATGTAAACCCGCAATAATACCTGCAAGTGCACCTACAAAAGGACCACCTAAAAAGCCACCTGCGATTACACCAATAACACGTGTGTTCGCAATCGCCCCATTAATACGAATTCCTGTATAGGTTGAAAGAATCCCTATGGATCCAAACAATAAACCCAATAGTATCTTCTCAAAGATACTTTTTTGATGTTCAAAAATGGTCCTTTTAAAGAATCGTGTTTTTGGTAATACATAGCCAATTATCATTAATATCGCAATATTAACAATTATATTAGAAAAAATATCATTAATCATGAATATCACCGTCCAGTGACATAATATCATAATCAACGATATTTTATAAACTTTTAATAATTAAGATTTTTTAATATATCCAATCGCAAATGCACCTTTACCTGCATTCAATCCAACAATCGGAGAGATTGATTCAATGTATTCTGGATCTTTGCCAAGTATAGATTTAACACTCGTTTTGAAATCATTTAAATCATTCGGATTATCCGCATACACTAAAGCATACTTATCAATACCAGATTCTAACATATCTTTTTTAATCGTTTTTAAGATCGATTTAATCGCGCTTCTTTGATTTAATGACTTAAAAGGAATGACTCCTTTCCCATCAGATTCAATTGATATAACAGGTTGAAGTTTTAACTTCGACAATATAAAGCCTGTAACCTTTGAGACCCGACCACCTTTTAACATATATTTCAAATCTAAAACACTTACATAAATTCTTAAATTTGGAATGATTGAATTCAGTTTAACAATAATCTCATCAAACGTCTTTCCCTCTTTTTTCATCATTAATGCTTCTTTAACCAATAATCCTTCAGAAACAGAATTACTCTTTGAATCGATAATTTCAACACGCTTACCATTCAAATCAATCTTTTCTAATGCCCTTTTAATATTGTTATAGGTTCCACTCATTTTGGAAGACACAAATATTCCAATAACTTCATCATAATTCTGTAGAATTTGTTTAAAGACTCTCTCAACCACTTTTTGACTGACTTGAGATGAACTCGGATTTAACTTATAATCATCCAAATGTGTATAAAAATCTTCAACCTTAATCGTAACTTTATCCATGTATACAACTGAATCGATAATCAAATTTAAAGGTAATAAGATACAATGTTCCTGATCCATAATATCCCTTGGTAAATCCGCAATCGAATCTGTAATAATTGCCATCTTTGCCTTCTTATTATGGATTAAATTAGCTTGAAGGAACATATCATCTGCTTTATGTGAAATGACTTCCCCCTGTTTAACTAATTTACTCATAATAATATGAGGCAGACTGTCGACAAATGAGTCGATGGTATTTTTTAATATTTAAGGATAAAAGTGGACATGGTAAAATAGAGGTATCAAGAGGGCTCGCATATGATAACGAAAACGAACCAAAAAGCACATGAGATGAGTTTGATCATCTTAGAGACCTATATTCCAGAAAATCACCTATTACGGAAAGTTGATCGATCGATTGACTTCCGTTTTATTTATGATTTAGTAGAGCCGTTATATTCGAAAATAGGACGTCCAAGTATCGATCCGATTCAGTTGTTTAAGTTACTGTTCATCAATCATTTGTATGGGTATAACAGTATGCGAAGAACGATTGAAGAGACAAAAGTCAATTTGGCGTATCGCTGGTTTATCGGATTAGGGGTTGAAGAATCGGTCCCCCATTTCTCAGACTTCTCTAAGAACTATACGCGAAAGTTCAGTCAATTGATTGAAGTCATCCATCCGATAACCGGTGTCCAAGAAGAGAAGAGTGTGTTCGCCGCGGTGTTCGATCGCATCTTAGCTCAAGCGTATGAAAAAGACTTTATCCGAGCGGCCCATATCTATATGGATTCGACGCATATCAAAGCGAATGCGAATAAACGTAAATCAGAGGATGTTCAAATCATTGAAGAACGCAAATCCTATCAAGACGCCCTCGATCAAGAATGTGATCACTACAGTGATGAAACGGGGATAAAGCGAGCGAAAGAGGTTCAACCAGACGTTAAACGCATTAAACAGAGTACGGTTGACCCAGAAAGTGGGAACTTCCATAAAGGAGAACATGAAAAACAGTTCGCATACTTAGCCCAAACCACCTGTGATCAAAATGGATTTGTGTTAGGGGTAAAAGTGAATCCAGGGAATCTTCATGATAGTCGTACCTTTACACCTGCTTTTGATGAAGTTCATCAAGTCTTTGGAAAGTTGATTCGGAGTGTTGGGGTCGATGCAGGATATAAAGTTCCGCATATCGCTCGTGAATTGATTGAACGAAAGATTACGCCACTGATGCCCTATACCCGACCTAAGGGGAAGAAGAATAATGAAAATGAATTAAAAGTGGTGAAGAAAGAGTTTGTGTATGATGTGAGTGCCGATGTGTATCTTTGTCCGAATGGGAAGATTCTAACGCCTCGTAGTATCAGTAAAGAAACCGGTTATATAACCTATCGTTCCGCTACGAAAGACTGTAAGCACTGTCCACTTAGAGACCATTGTTTATCTAAAAGTGAATCGACTAAGACGGTCCAACGACACCTCTGGCAACCCTATCTCGACGAAGTCGAACTGATTCGTCATACGCAGTATCATAGTCAATACTATGCCTTGCGTAAACAAACGATTGAACGCAACTTCGGGGATGGAAAAGAACAGTATGGATTACGCTATACCCGTTATCGGGGATTGAATAAGGTACAAGACTATCTGTATCTGCTTTTCGCTTCAATGAATATCAAGAAAATTGCGATATGGAGTGCACGTAAAGCTTCCAACGCTTTCTTAAATGTCCTTATTTTATCGATAAAACCATTATTAAGCCAAAGAAAAACGGAGTTAAAGTTTCTATTCAACTTTTAACCCCGTATTTGTCTACAGTCTGAAGTATCTATAGAT
>JAJZTY010000099.1:0-2385 GCA_021847325.1 Bacillota bacterium | reverse complement strand
CTTCCCCCTGTTTAACTAATTTACTCATAATAATATGAGGTTCATTGGTATGAATATGAATACTTATATGTTGATCATTTTTATTAATAACACAGGAATCTCCATGTTCTTCAATGAGCGATTCAATAAATTCTTTACTCACGTCCGATTTTAATAAGAATTGTGAACAATAACGATATGCGCCGACATCCAATGTTAAGATAGGTTCTGTTATTAAGTCTAATGTCGCAGCTTTGAATTCAAGATTATCTAGATTTTGATTCTTTAAGAAACGTACGATTCCTTCCACAAAATAATAAAATGCTTGTGCACCAGCATCCACAACATTATTATCTTTAAGTACTTTTAATTGGTTTTTTGTTCGATTAACAGTCTCTTGTAGTTTTGTAAGAGATGATTCAAAAATAGATTCGAAATCTTCTTCTCTTGGTAAATCAAAATGATTTGCCCATTCCCTCATTACAGTTAAAATAGTTCCTTCTTTAGGATGAGTAACAGATTCAACCGCATGTTGAGCCGCCGCTTTTAAACTTTCAATAAGCTCATGTGGTGTAATACTTGTTTTTGTTTCTAATGCTTTTGACCACCCAATAAAATACTGCGCAAAAATCATACCAGAATTACCATACGCATTATCAATTGAGATACTAGCAACTTTATTTAGAACCGCATTCGCATCCTCAACCTTTTCTACGCCTTGTAATATCGAATTCATTGTTAAAGCTAAATTCGTTCCAGTATCTCCATCAGGCACAGGAAATACATTGATTCGATTTAAATTTTGTTCATTCACAATAACATTTCGCGCACCTGAAACAATATACGCATATAATTCATTCCCATTTATTTTCATAGATTACCCCAATAAATTTATAATAAAATAAGAAATCACACTGACACTCGTTGATAATGTTGTACCCCAGATTAAATCGATTATCGTTATCTGAATAGGCCAATCCTTTATGGTTGCCAAATTGGTTAAATCATAAGTCGCATATGTAATAAAGCCAAATAATGCAGCTCGAATAATTAAATTAATGAGGTTCTTATCTAAAAGACTTGGATATAGCACAAAATATAAAATACCACCGATAAATATTAAATAGAATACTACAGCTGATACCCAATTTACCTTATCTGCCATTAAATATCCTAAATACTTTGAATAAAGATCTTTCGCAATAAACCCCAACCAAATTAAATCAATTACCATAAAAACAACTAATGCTATTCCATAGTACAAAAACCATTTCATAAAATTACCTTTTCCTTTATTTATACATTAATAAGAATCATTCCTGATTAATACTTCATAAACTAAACTAATTTAATTATAGAAAAGTTAAATTCTTTTACAAGCAATATACCCAAAAAAACAGAAATTGTTATTGTTGTTTTTAAAGATGAACATCTGTATACTATTATTATGCCACAAGTTCTTAAACAAGAATATCGTGAATTGATTTTAAAAGCAGCTCTTGATGAGTTCTTTGATCATGGTTATAATGATGCATCTATGCGAAATATCGCAAAGAATGCGAATATGACTGTTGGAAATCTATATCACTATTATAAAGATAAAGAAGATTTATTCAGTGCTCTTGTATCTGATACTATACTTGCATTAAATCAGACGATCATTCCATTAATTGAATTCCCAATAGAAATGGATGAATATTTAAAATCACGTAGAGATGAGTACTTTAATTCTCAGATAAAATTAATGAGTAAAGATCTTGTTAAAATATTTGTAAGAAAGAAAAAAGAACTCCTCATATTATTTAGATACTCGAAAATCAATAATCAAATTGTTCAATGGATTAATAAATTGATTTATCATATTATCCAACGTTGGTTTCCAAATGTAGGAATAGATGATGATAAAAAAGCATTGCTCTGTGATATGTTAGCTCAATCATTGTTTGCTGGAATATCACAATCATTCGAGAAAGCTCAAGAAATTGGAAATGATGAAAATCTTGGATGGGTACTCGAAAATTATCTAAACTTATTTATTCAACTCCTTAGAGTTGGTGATCAATACTATAATGTAAAAAAGTAGTTCTTAACGAACTACTTTTCATATCCAATGGTATACGCCTTTTGATTTAATTCGATCAAATCTCTATCTTTTGATCCAAACTTCACTTGAATAATATTTAAACCATCATTTAAATTAAACTGTTCAAATGTTTTCGTTAAAGCACCGAGAGCTGCCATATTTTGAACCTTTAAATTGCCCACTTCTTGAGCAATTTGATTAAAATCTAAAGGAATAGAAGTCATAGAATCAGGGATATTATAATCCTTAATTAATGACGCATTAATAACGACTTTCGCATCTTTCGCACACTTTGGTAGAAACTTATCCAAGGCAGGTTGATT
>JAJZTY010000098.1 GCA_021847325.1 Bacillota bacterium | reverse complement strand
GCATTAATGACAGTTAGAGAATGTTATGAGATTGTAAAAGAAGGATCTATTATTGAAATTGAATCAATGGATATTGTTCAAATTCAGGGATGGGTTAGAACAAACCGTAGTAATAAAAATGTTGGATTTATTGAATTAAATGATGGAACATATTTTAGAAATGTTCAGTTAGTTTATACAAATGAGTTAGAAAATTTTGAAGATGTTAGTCATTATCTTACTGGGACTGCACTCACAGTTGTTGGGAAGTTTAAATTGACGCCTAATATGAAACAACCGTTTGAGATTGAGGTGTCATCAGTAACTCTTGAAGGTGCATGTGCTCCAGATTATCCTTTACAAAAGAAACAACATTCTTTTGAATATTTAAGAGAGATTGCACATTTACGTCCTCGTACAAATACGTTTAGTGCAGTTTTTAGAGTTCGTTCAGTTTTGAGTATGGCAATTCATGAATTCTTCCAAAATCAAGGATTTGTATATGTTCATGCGCCAATTATTACTGGAAATGATGCGGAAGGTGCAGGGGAAGTCTTTAATGTAACAACCCGTACTGACGCAAACTATGAAGAAGATTTTTTTGGTAAGAAAGCAAGTTTAACCGTATCTGGACAACTTCAAGCTGAAGCTTATGCTTTGGCATTTAGAGATGTTTATACGTTTGGACCTACTTTTAGAGCTGAAAATAGTAATACAGCGCGTCATGCAAGTGAGTTTTGGATGATTGAACCCGAAATCGCATTTGCGGATTTAGATGATGATATGAATCTTATCGAAGATATGGTTAAGAGTTGTATTCAATATGTTCTTGAGAATGCAGAAGAAGAAATGAAGTTCTTTAATGAGAGAATAGATACATCGTTATTAGAACGATTAAATCTAGTATTAGAGACACCATTTGCAAGAATGACATATACTGAAGCGATTGAACACTTGAAGAAGGCACCAGTTAAGTTTGAGTTCCCAGTTGAATGGGGTACAGACCTACAATCAGAACACGAACGATATATTTGTGAACAGATTGTTAAAGGTCCGGTATTCTTAATCAATTATCCAAAAGATATTAAAGCATTCTATATGCGTTTAAATGATGATCAAAAGACAGTTGCGGCATGTGATTTACTTGTACCAGCAATCGGTGAGTTAGTCGGTGGTTCACAACGTGAAGAACGATATGATTATTTAAAAACACGTATGGAAGAGATGAAAATTCATGAAGAAGGTTTAAAGTGGTATCTAGATTTACGTAGATATGGTGGATGCCAACATGCTGGGTTTGGATTAGGGTTTGAACGTTTCTTAATGTATATTACAGGAATGCAAAATATTCGTGATGTCATACCTTTTGCGCGTACTCCAAAGAACCTAGATTACTAAGGAGGTTTAAATGGTTTATCAACCAAGAGTTGTCCCTAGAAGAAGAAGAAAGTTAAAATGGCGGGTCATAATCCCGTCTTTTATCTTGATTGTATTAAGTGGTTATATATTATTTAACCTATTATTTCCAAAGGAACTTTTAATTGATACGCCAAGTTTTGTGATTTGTGATTATAGTTATACAAAAACTCAGTCTGTTCTAAATGAGTTAGTATACGAAGATAAAATAGAATTGAAAGATTACTTATTTTATGGTGAAACACTCAATATCTATAATAATATCTATGATATAAATCAAGCTGATTATTTTATTGGTAAAACAATTAAGCTTAGGAATATATGTGATAACAGCGAATGGGTATATATGCTAGGTAAAAATGCGGATGAACAAATTCCATTAGAAAATTTACCTAATGGGTTTTACGAGTTGTTTGTAGTTGACTCTCTTAAAGAAAAGAGATTAATTACATCTTCTGAATTGTATGATGAATTTTATACGGTTAGAAGGAATGGATTAAATAAGAAAATTGATTTGATTTCTGATAAAGATTTATTAAAAGATAAAGAAGATTCATTACCAATCATGGATGAAAATTACTTTTTTATTCAAGTTACAGATCAAACATTAGAAAATGATAATTCGGAAGTTTATGATGTTTATCTAGATGCGGCTCATAATACAGAGAGTTATAACTTTGTAGATAAAGGTAGAACTGTAAATGATCTTGTGGAAGCGAATGAGTTATATAGAATCACACTTGCGGTTAAAGAAAAGTTAGAAGAAAAAGGTTTAAAAGTTCTTCTTGCAAGAGAAAATGAAGATAGTGTGATTAATCAATATGGGATAGATGGCCGATTATATAAAGCGTATCAAGCAAATGTTAAACATTATATTGAGTTTAATCTTAACTTTACTACCAATGAAGAGACTCGTGGTAGTCGTATCATTTACTCGTCTTATTCATCCAATAAATTTGCGACAGCACTTTTTAAGTCTTTTATATCAACACCTGGGCTTGTTCCATATGGACGTCAAACTAGCACTAATATTGCTGGGGTAGTTGCTTCAAGTCGATATAATAATTTAGATTCATATCCTGTTATTCGTGAAGCTGGAGGACGAATTCTTTCTGCTGGAACTATTTCTGATCTTGCGATTGAACAGAACAGTGAGTTTAATAAAGATGAAAGAAAAGGAATTCAATCTGTAAGCTTAGAAGTGTTCTTTATTTCAAGTCCACTTGATGTAAATGTTTATCAAAATGAATTTGATCAAATGGTGAATAACATCGTAAATGGTTATTTAAAATATTTAGGAATGGAATGACATGACATTACAATTATCAAGAGCATCCAAATCTTTTGGAGCGGATACACTATTTGAAAATTTGAATTTAGAGATAAAACCAAATGATAAAATAGCTATTATTGGAAGAAATGGTTGTGGGAAAACAACTTTATTAAAAATTCTAGCTGAAGAATTGGATTTAAACAAAGGGGATATTTTTAAACCTAAAGATTTAACTGTTGGTTATTTAGCTCAAGCTAGTTTCAAAGATGAGAATTTGATAGTAGAAGATTATTTTCTATCTTTGTTTAAACCTTTGTTTATATTAGAAGAAAAAATAGCAGAATGTGCTAATGAGTTAAAACTTCATACGAGTGATGATTTGTTGAGCTTATTTTCAAACTTAAGTGAGAATTATGAACGCTTAGGTGGATACACGTATAAACAAGAAATGATGACTATTTTTACTCAATTTGGGTTTGTAGAGAGTGATCTAAAGCGAAGAATTGGGGAGTTTTCAGGTGGTCAAAAAACTCGTTTAGCTTTTGTATACTTACTACTTAGTAAACCTGATATCTTACTTTTAGATGAACCTACCAATCATCTTGATATGAGTACGATTGAGTGGTTAGAGACATATTTGAATCATTATGAAAAAGCATTAGTATTTGTATCGCATGACCGAATGTTTATTGATCATGTAGCAAAAACGATAATAGAGATGGAATTTGGTGAACTAACGACTTATTACGGAAATTATGCTTCGTATCAAGCACAAAAAGCGTTGAATCAAGAGAAACAATTATCGGCATTTAAACGTCAACAAAAAGATATTGAACGATTAGAATCATTGATTGAAAAGTTTAGGTATAAAAAGAATAAAGCTAAGTTTGCTCAATCAAAAATTAAATATTTAGATAAACTTGAGAAAATTGAAGCACCCAAAGAAGATAAGCGTAATTTTAAAGCTCGATTCTTTGCGAAGAATCGTGGTGGTAAACAAGTATTGCTGGTCAAAGATTTAGAGATTGGTTATCATGACTCATTAGCGAAAATAAACTTAGAGTTAATACATGGTCATCATTGTGCTGTAGTGGGGCCAAATGGTCATGGTAAATCAACATTTCTAAAAACTATATTAGGCAAAGTTCCTGCATTAAGTGGGGAATATCTATTTGGACATCAAATTGATATTGGTTATTTTGACCAAGAACAAATCGAGTATAGAAGTAATCAAACGATTATTGAAGATTTGTGGGATGCTTATCCGGATATGACTCAGACTGAAATTCGAACTGTTTTAGGATCATTCTTATTTACTTCTGATGAAGTATTTAAAGAAGTGAATGTATTATCTGGTGGAGAAAAAGTTCGATTAGCACTCGCAAAACTGATGTTAAAAGGATCAAATTTGCTTATCTTAGATGAACCAACTAACCATTTAGATATTCCTGGTAAAGAAGCATTAGAAAAATCTTTGAGTGAGTACGAAGGAACAATTTTATTTGTATCTCATGATCGATATTTTGTGAATAAGATGGCAAAAGGTATTTTGAGTATTGAGAGTGGTCGTGCGGATTATTATCAGGTGGGCGATCCAATTGTAGAGAAAGTTGAAGTAAACCAAAAAGCTGAGAAGGAAATTAAATCGAGTCAGAGGTCGAGTCAATCTGCTTCAAGAATTAATAAACAGATTCAGAAAATTGAAGAATCGATTGCTTTAAAAGAAGAAGAATTAGCTATTGCTCGTGAGAAACGTTTTGATCCATTCTATTATCATAATCATTTGAACATGCAAGAGTTGGATGAATCAATTGATGAGATTCACAATCAAATTAATGCGTTGATGAAAGAATGGGAAAGCTTACATGAACAATTAAACAAAAGTAGTCAAGTAGAGTCGGATACGCTATAATAGTATCGTTCAAAAAGGAGAAACAACTATGGGAAATTGTATCGTAGCGCAAAGTGGTGGACCTACATCTGTCATTAATGCGACATTAGCTGGTGTTGTCAAAGGAAACCAATTAAATCCAATTTATAAGACTGTTTATGGTGGATTAAATGGAATAGAAGGTATTCTACAAGAAAAGTTTGTGGATTTAACACATATGAGTGAAGAAGAAAACTACATTCTTCGTCAAACTCCATCCAGTGCATTAGGTTCTTGCCGTTATAAATTAAAAAGAACGAATGTTGCGGATTTTGAAAAATTATTCGAAGTATTAGAAAAGTATGATATCGACACTATGTTCTATATCGGTGGTAATGACTCAATGGACACTGTGTACGCTTTAAGCGAGTATGCAGCTGCACATAATATTACTAATCGCCGTTTCGTTGGCTGTCCAAAAACAGTTGATAATGATTTGATGGTTACAGATCATTGCCCAGGTTATGCAAGTGCAGCGAAGTTCATTGCGACTACAGCTCTACAAACTTGGTTAGATGTTAACGTATATACTCGTCAAGAAGTTTTCATTCTTGAAACAATGGGACGTGATGCTGGTTGGTTAGCTGCTTCAGCTTGTTTAAGTGGAGTTGTTGATCTCGTTGTATTACCTGAGATTCCATTTAACAAAGAAACATTCTTAGCTGAAGTTAAGAAATGTATCGATGAAAAGAATAAATGTTATGTTGTAGTATCTGAAGGTGCTCGTTACGCTGATGGTACTTATTTAGCAGCTGGTGAAGCTAAGAATGATGGTTTCGGTCATGCGGTTCTTGGTGGTGCAGCAAATGCAGTTAAAGATTTAATCTTAAGTTCAGGAACAGCAAGTCGTTGTAAAGTTCAAGATTTAAGTACTGCTCAACGTTGTCATGCGACTGAACAATCTCTAGTAGATGTTGAAGAATCCTTCAAGTTAGGTATGAGTGCACATATGCGTTCAGCAAATCCTTCATTCACTGGTCAAATGGTTGGTGTTAAACGTAAAGATTCTGACGTTTATGATGTTGAGTACTTTGCGACTGCCGCAAGTAATGTAGCTAACCATGTTAAGAACTTCCCAGTTGAATGGGCAAAACCTAATTATCGTGGTGTTACAGATGAAGCGATCGCATATATGCGTCCTTTAATTCAAGGTCAACCTGTTATTACTTATAAGAATGGTGTACCTGCATTCGTAAAACCTTACTATCTTAAATAATCAGAGAAGAGCTTATTCGTAAGCTCTTTTTTTACGCATTGTAGATAATTTCTGCCATTTATTCAATGAATCGAATAATTAAGTAAACTTAATCATAAATATTAGTAAATTAGTAAGTATAGTGTTAAAGTATTTATTGTGGATATCGTTTAGGAAGGATTATTATGACAATAAAAGATTTGTTTCTGAAGAATCGCAAACAGTTTTTTAAATATATCTTTGGCGCATTCTTAACAATTTTTAATAGCTTAGCGTTTACTTTTGCTTTATCAATGGCTTTTTCGATTATTGAAGCAAATGATACAAGTACGATAATAAATCGGTTATTTTTAATGATCCTTTTTGCATTTAGTCCTATTCTTCTTCAAATGTTATCGCGATTCCTTAGAATTGGTTTTATGCGAGATGTATTAATTCAAGTAAGATGTTTAGCCTATGAAAAGATTATGAATCTTTCAATTGAGGAATATCGCTCTCAAGCAAAAGAAAATTATATGGCATTAGTTGTATCAGATATAAATGTATTTGAGAAGGATTTTTTTCTTTCTATATTAAATATTGTATTTAGTTTTGGTTCTTTTGTTGTGGGTATTATAAT
>JAJZTY010000097.1 GCA_021847325.1 Bacillota bacterium | reverse complement strand
ACGAGTTTGAAAGAGAATTTAATTTCACTTTTTCTTAAAGATAGTGGAAGGCTTTATGAAGAACCTATAAATTTCTTAAAACAAGAATTAAGAGAACCAAAAGTTTATCATAATATCTTAAATGCAATCGCAAATGGATCAACAAAAAACAATACTATCGCTACAAAAATAAATATTCAAACAGGTGCTTTGAATCGGTACTTAGATAATTTAATAGAATTAGGCATTATCATCAAAGAATTTCCAATCAATGAAGATAGCACTAGAAAGTCTATTTATAGAATTGCAGATGGTTCTTTTAAATTTTGGTATCAATTTGTTCTTCCTAATATGAGTGCTATAGAGCTTGGATTAGGAGAAGATGTATATGACGAGTCAATCAAAGATTATTTAAACTCTTATATGGGAGAGGGGTTTGAAAAGATTTTCTATGATTATTTTGATAAATTAAATCAAGATGGTAAACTCCCATCATTATTTACAAAAAGAGGTAGATGGTGGGGAAACAATCCTATTCTAAAACGTGAAGAAGAAATAGATTTAATTGGCATTAGCAAAACAATAACCTTATTTGCTGAAGTGAAATGGAATAAAGATCCTATTGATTTGAAGATAGCTCAAAGTTTAATTGAGAAAAGTTTGTTACTAAAACCTAAAAAGGCATTTTACATATTATTTAGTAAAAATGGGTTTACTGAGTCCGTTCAAAGATTATCGCGAGAGGAAGATAATATTGAATTAATCTCTTTCTTAGATTAATAACTCAACAACATATTTATGCACAAAAAGGCTCTCGCCTTTTTTATTCCACTAAATACCATTGTGATTGATCATTAATCGTATTTAACTCAAAATACTGTTTTAAATCAATAATCTGTTGATTCTTAGAGCCCCTAAACATTAAAGTATGATCCATTTGATCCAAGATAAATCTTCCATCAACCAACATATCCATATGTCTTAAACAAGCCTTAAAAACAGGATGATTTAAACACTCCTCAAAGGTATAACCGGTATAACACCAAATATTGTATCCAAGAGATTCTAAACGTTCTACTAACTCAAGTAAGGGTAATGCTTGCAAGAAAGGATCACCACCCGATAATGTAATCTTCTTATTATGTAGACTTTCAATCTTAAGAATTAACTCATCCATCGTAACACAATAGCCCTTATCAACACTCTGTGTCTCAGGATTATGACAACCAACACAATGATGTGGACAACCCTGAAACCATACAACAGTTCTTAAGCCAGGACCATCAACCGAACTATGTGCTGTAACACTAGCTAAGCGAATCATGTTGGACACGTTCTTTAACCTCCGACAATTTCGCCTTATTAAATCGATCGAGTGTACCTACTAAATAACCTGTGATACGTCGAATACGTTGGAAAGACAAACCTTCTCGTTCATCTCTTTTACACTTCGGACAAATTGGGCCATTAATGACTCCACGATACCCACAAACAGGATCATGATCGAGGGGATGATTAATGGAACCATACCCAATATTCGCTTGTCTCATTAATCGTACAATATCTTCCATCGCATCAATATTACGACTTGGATCTCCATCAATTTCGACATAACTAATATGACCCGCAGGTGTAATCGCATGATACGGTCCTTCAATAGATAGCTTATGATCAATAGAACATTCATAGTAAACTGGCACATGGAACGAATTAGTATAATACTCACGATCCGTAATACCTTCTAATATTCCAAACTTATTACGATCAATCGATGTAAAACGTCCAGATAATCCCTCTGCAGGTGTTGCCAGTAACGTAATATTTAGATTTCTGGATTTTGACTCTTTCTCACAGAAAAGGTACATCGTGTTGATAATCGTTAAGCCCATTTGTTGAGCTTCTTTACTTTCACCATGATGATAACCCATCATCGCTTTTAGACACTCTGCTAAACCAATAAAGCCAATACTCAAAGTACCTTGGTTTAATAAGGACGAAACAGAATCTTCAAGTGACAATGAATCACTACCCTGCCAAATTCCTTGACCCATTAAGAATGGGAAATGTTTAACCTTCTTATTGGATTGGTAAGCTAAACGTGTCAACAATTGGTCCAATACTTGATTGAGAACTGTGTCTAAAGCTTGATAGAATCCCTTCCAATCAGGTTGATTGTTATAAATTAAACCATGTTCAATCCCTAAACGAACAAGATTAATACTTGTAAACGAACAATTCCCTCTACCCTTTACTTGATTTTCTCCACACACATTCCCAATAACACGGGTACGACATCCCATATAGGTGGCCTCTGTCTCAACATGACCCGCTTTATAATACTTCGCATTAAATGGTGCATCTAAGAAACTAAAGTTAGGAAATAAACGTTTAGAACTGACTCTTAACGCTAATCTAAATAAATCATAATTAGGATCTTGTTTATTGAAATTAACCCCTTCTTTTATCTTGAATATTAATATAGGGAAAATAGGTGTCTCATGATTTCCTAACCCTGTTTCATGCGCTAAAAGAAGTTGTTCCGTTGCGATTCTTCCAGCCTTAGATGTATCTGTCCCAAAATTTAAACTTGAGAATGGAACTTGTGCACCAGCTCTTGAGTGCATAGTATTTAGATTATGGATTAATGCTTCCATCGCTTGATACGTCTTTTTTATCGTTTGTTTATAAACACGATGTAAGACACGATTCAATGGTTGAGGAGTATAGTCTTCATTAGGATTAAACTTCTCAATATCGAAGTCTTTAATCAAGTCCAATAAATTCTCATCTAACTCTTCTTCTAAAATCTCACACTCATACGTTAAGATCTTCTTAAATGTCTTTCTAACCCCTTCAGCCATATCATAATCAAATGCAGGAATACTTTGACCCCCGTGTTGATCATTTTGATTGGATTGTATCGCAATCGCCGCAAGTGCAGTATAGGAACTAATATCATTCGGTTCTCTTAAAGAACCATGACCTGTAGAAAATCCACCATTAAACAACTTAGTGAGATCAATCTGACAACAGGTTAATGTACCCATCGCATAGAAATCTAAATCATGAATATGAATTAAACCAGAATCATGTAAATCACTATGTTCTTCTTTTAACAAGAAATGTTTCGCAAAATTCTTAGATACCGTAGAACCATATTGCAACATCATTCCCATCGAGGTATTTCCATCAATATTCGCATTCTCACGCTTCTCATCACTATGTTCAGAGAAAGTCATCTTCTCAATCGACTTCATCAAAGCTCCACGTATTTCTCTTTGATGTGTTCTATCTTTTCGATAATGCTCATAAACTCTTGCGCACTCATTCGCATGATTTTCTTTTAAACACTTAACCACAATATCTTGAATCTCTTCAATTGAAACAGAAGTTTGATTCAATAGGTTCAACTTAATCTCAACCTTCTTCGCAATCTCTTTCGCAATTGAAACATCTTGATTGAGTGACTTCTCTGCTTTCTCAATCGCACTGACAATTCGCTCAAGATTGTAATCTACTTTACGACCATCTCTTTTAATAACTGTTTGAATCATATTCGCCCTTTCTCACCCAATAAGAGAAAATGTGCATAATAAAAAGCCGATGCTTATCCTTCGTAAGCTTCCAACACACATTCATTTAAGGCAGGTCTTCCGACTCAAGATCATCATTCTACTTCGCCTTCCCATAATAACAGTGGCATCTGAAATAGAACTCCCTTATACGGCGGCGAGGACCGTGTAGGCATTTCACCTACTTCCCTATTCACACCTTCGTGACCTTAAACTTCCTTGGTGGTTTAATTTTAACACTCACATTAAAGCTCTACAAGACATTACTTTAAACATTCACATTGTAAATTGTGACAAAATTTTCATCATCAATCCTATTGAATAAAGTTGACAATCGTTCTATGATGAGCATTGTGACAAAGAAAGAAGACTATGTTAAATAAATTAAAATATTCACTCTACCGCTTTATGAATGGACGCTATGGATCAGACCAATTAAACATAGCACTCCTCATTCTATCCATCTCAGTATCCTTAATTGGAGGAATACTCTTTAATCGTAGCATTTATGTAAGTCTTGTAGTCTATGGAATAAGTTTCTTGATTCTATATCGTGGATTCTCCAAGAAAATCTATAAACGCCAACAAGAAAATCTTAAATTCATGCGATTAATCCAACCCATCAAATCAAAATACAAACTCATTAAATTGAACTTAACTCAGAAACAATACAAACATGTCCAATGTCCACGTTGCCATCGTACACTTCGTGTTCCTCGTGGTCGAGGTAAGATAGAAATTACGTGTCCACATTGCCATGTCGCATTTGATAAACGTTCATAAGAAAGGAACTCATGTTTTCACTCTTAAAATACATACTTTATTTCGTCGTTCTTAATGTCATTCTTAATTCAGTCTTTAGAATCAATCCTATTCTTGGATACATTATCTATTTTGGATTAATCGCTTATTGGTTCTCAGGTTTTAGATTTAGAACACGATCATTTAGAAACACAACCCAAAACTATGAAAGTCCTAAACCTAAAAGTATGGGCGATGTCATAGATGTAGAATACACAGAACATACCGAAAACTAGCCAGATCAATCTGGCTTTTTTTATAAAAACACACGCATAATAATCAAAATAAAGTATTTATAAGTGAATGGTGTTAATTATAACGAAGTTGTTATTACATTATCAAATAATTCGTGTATGATAGTAAAAAAGGGGATTACTATGGGGGAATTTGTGTTCTGGATCATTCTAATACCGGTATTATTCTATATCGTCGTAGGTACCTTTTCTAAAGAGAGTCATCCGAACGATACTACTGTAAAACCGTTAGAAGATGAATATGGGGATGAATAAAAGACAAGCAAATTTGCTTGTCTTTATTCATATAGGTGATGATAGAGTGCACCAATTAAATTTGAGTCATTCGCAAATTCACAACGTACGATAACAGGTTTTAAAATCGGTGTATATTGTCCATAATAATCAAACAAATCAGAAACTTTACGATTGAGTGCTTCGATTAATCGATCTTGGAAACTGATTCCACCACCCACCGCTACTTTCTCTGTATCTAAAACGGTTTGAATCGCAAAAATCGCATTCGCAAAGTGTTGAGCAAATTCTTCTAATACTTGAACCGCAACTTCATCATTTCGATTGACCGCTTCAAAGAATAATCGTCCATTCACTGAATCTTTTTCAAGGTTCATTCTTTCTTCATAAACACGCGTTAATCCACGAGTCCCATTAATATTAGCCCAGAAATTAATTGGATCATTTATTGGAAGAATTGTAGTTGGGAAACTTGATAACTCACCAGACGCAAAGTTTTGACCTCTGAGTAGTTTACCATTCGCAATAACTCCACCACCAATTCCTGTTCCTAAAGTAAGCACTAAACCATGTTGGGAGTTCTTTAAAGACCCTTTCCATAGTTCCGCTAAAGCTGCACACTTACCATCATTCTCGATACTAATCTCCACTGGACAGCGTTTCTTAAGCTCATCCGCCATGGATATGTTTTGAATATAACGTAATGCGCCACCGGTAAACATAAAACCTGTATTGCAGTTAATACGCCCAGGAGCACTCATCGCAATACCAGACACATCTTCATACCCATCGTAGATACGTCCAATAGCTTCTACAAACGACTCAAGAGAATCACGAGGTGTTTCAACTTCACCTTTCTCAAGAATATTTGCTTCCTCATCCATCAATGCATACTTAATATTCGTACCACCAACATCAATTACACAATACTTTTTCATAAGTTCCCTTTCTTACTCCACAAACATTAGATTATACAATGGAATATGAATTCCATTTTTATCTTTAACCGTAGGCTCCACAATCAAATCATAGGCACAATCCAATTGACCATGAAAGACGAGTCGATTCATATATCTCAACGCACTCGAATCATCAAAACTAATCCCTATTTTACGATCTTTGTTTGTTACGACAAAGAACATATTCTTTCCTTCTTCCATATAATACATCCGTAAACCACGCTTAACTAAGGCATCCGCAACAGAATTCTCTAGTAAAATATTTTTCTGTATTGTTAATGGTTCATTCAGATACTCTAAGTCAGAATCCTCACATTGCCCAGCCAACAAACCTATATCTCTCACGCAAAGTTTAAAGTTCCCTTTTTGATGATTATCTATTAATGGCATATCTAAATTATCCACTTTAAAAATAGTAAACAACCATCCATATTCATAGAGTTTCAAAACACTATCCCAATAGGTACGATACGATGCGGAACTCGATATTTCACTATACCTGAATTTCTTATTTCCTCGTTTTACTTGTTCAGGAATGGAATGAAAGATATCCGTAATCTTCGTTTTCTTCTTCTGATCTGTCCAAGCCATAATTTCACTTAAATAAACATCATTTATATACCTTTGCG
>JAJZTY010000096.1 GCA_021847325.1 Bacillota bacterium | reverse complement strand
TAGGTAATTTAGATGTGGTTGATTTGGTTGTAATTGCATATGGGCCTGATGTCGATAAAATAAAAATAAAAGCAGAATCGAATGGTATTAATATAGCCGTAATCAATGCACGTTTCTTTAAACCTTTAGATGATAATATGCTTAATCGTTTAGTTCACTTAAATAAACCTGTTATTGTTTATGAAACAGATATGTTGAGTGGAGGACTTGGTTCAGCAATTTTAGAATGGTTGAATCAACATAATTTAAATTTAAATATAAAGAGAATTGGGATTGAGGATCATTTTGTTACACATGGATCACTTCCAGAGCTTAGAAAATATGAAAATATTGATATTAATTCGTTATTTTCATTAATAAAATCTTTAATAGGATAAAATTAGAATTATTCATATATAGGTAATGATATGTTAAAGTCACTTTATATTAAAAACTATATCCTTATTGATGAGCTTAGACTTGAATTTAAGCAAGGTTTTAGTGTGTTCACTGGTGAAACGGGTGCTGGTAAATCTATATTAATTGATGCAATCGGTTTATTGATGGGTGAAAGGTTTAGTTCGGATTTAATAAGACATGGACATGATAAAGCGATTCTTGAGGCAAGTTTCATTATCAAAAATAGTGAAGTTATTTCTATATTAAATCAAGTTGGTATTGATGTTGAATTTGATGAAATCATTATTTCACGTGAGTTAACTCGCGATGGTAGATCATCAAATCGAATCAACAATAGAAGTGTTACTGTTAATGTATTAAAAGATATATCTGTATTTTTAATTGATATTCATAGTCAAAATGATACTCAGTATTTATTAAATAACAAATATCATCTAAATCTTTTAGATGCATATAAACCTGATTATAATTTACTAAGTGAAGTTAAATCTCTTTATTATGAATATGATAATTTAAGAAAAGATCTTTTAAATAAAGAAAAAAGTGAATATAATCCAGATGATTTGGAATTTTTAGAGTTTCAAATAAACGAAATTGAACAAGCTAATTTGGTTGAAAATGAAGATGTTGAACTTGAGACTAAACAAAAAATGATGCTTAGTTTTGAGAAAATCTCTACACGTTTAAAGAGTGCTTTAGATTTGTTTGATGAATCAGATGGCGTTTCCATAAAATTTCATGATGCTTTAAAACAATTACATTTTATTGATGAAATGGATGATGTTAAGAAAATTACTCAGGATCTAAATGATTTATATTATGTTTTGAATGATAAAATTTCTGATCTTAAGCATTCATATCATTCCTTAAATTATGATGAAGATTCATTTAATGCAATTCAAGATAGGCTTTTTCAAATTAATAGACTAAAGAAAAAATATGGTAAAACTATTGAACTTATTTTTGAACACAAACAAAAACTTATCGATAAGGTGAATTTAATTCAAAATCGACAAGATATTTTGAATGAGCTAAGAGAACGATTAGAGTTAGCGTATAAAGCGTTTTATGATAAATCGGTATTGTTAAGCGAGTACAGAAAATCACAAGCTATAAGCCTTAAAACGGCTATTATTAAAGAAATAAGAGATTTATATTTAGATAAGGCTCAATTTGAGATTGAATTCAATGAAACTGAAGGATCATCCAATGGTATTGATCGTATTGAGTTCTTAATTTCTATGAATCCAGGAGAAAACTTAAAGCCTTTGATAAAAGTAGCGAGTGGTGGGGAGTTGTCACGTTTAATGTTAGGTATGAAGGTAATCTTTAATCAACTCCAAAATATTGAAACAGTTATATTTGATGAAATAGATTCAGGTGTATCTGGTAGAGTTGCTACTGCTATTGGGCAAAAAATGTCACAACTATCAAAATCAGCACAAGTTTTCTCAGTTACTCATTTGGGCCAAGTTGCCGCATGTTCACACAGTCATTATTATGTTTCAAAGAATCAATCTTCAAACATAACCAATACGATTATTAGTGAACTTGATTTAGATGGAAGAATAAAAGAATTATCAATGATATCAAGTGGCACATTAAATCCTGCATCAATAAAAGCTGCAGAAGAATTGTTTAATACAAATCAATCATTAATTGAGGCTGTATGAATTGGGAAGATACATTGAAGAATTACGAATCACATATTACTTATGTTGATCGTAAATCTACTCAAACAATTAATAACTACTTAAATGATTTGAAACATTATTCTCAATTTTTTATAGAGTTGAAAGTTAATCCTGATGAAATAAAAACAAAACAAATTAATGAATATCTACAAGAAGTAAATAATCGATGTGCTAATTCAACTGTTTTAAGAACTAAAACAAGTATTGTATCATTTCATAAGTTCTTAAGTCAGTATTATAAACTTAAATTAAATCCTGCTACATCTATTCAGAAAATTAAAAAAATATATCGATATCCAAAAACAATTAACAGCGCAAATATTAATAAAATTCTTGAAGAAAATCATTCTGAGCATGAATTATTTCATATTGCTATGTTTGATGTATTATATTCATGTGGATTAAGAGTTTCTGAGTTAGTTAACTTAAATCTAAATCAATTATATCTTGAACAAGGTTATATACGAGTTATTGGAAAAGGGGATAAGGAAAGAATAATCCCGATGGCGGATATAACTAAAAAGAATTTAAAAGAGTATATCGATAAGAATCGTTTTCTATGGTTAAAAAATAAGTCAAATTATGTATTTATTAAACCAGATGGGAAACAAGTAAATCGACAATATGTTTATAATAGTCTAAAGAATAGATGTAAAGAAATAGGTTTAGATATTGATATATCACCCCATAAATTGAGACATAGTTTCGCAACAGCGTTATTAAATGGTGGTGCAGACTTGAGAATCGTTCAAGAATTGCTTGGACATAGTGATATATCTACTACTCAAATATATACTCATGTAGAAGGTAAACGAATGCATGATGCATATAATAAATTTCATCCAATGAACAAAGAACGAGGTAAAGATTAATGGAAAAATACAAAAGAATTATAACAGTTGTACTTGATAGTGTTGGTGTAGGTGCTGCCTTAGATGCAGATAAGTATGGTGATGTTGGCTCTGATACACTAGGCCATATAGTAGAAGCCAATAATGGATTAGATATTCCTAATTTAAGAAAGCTCGGTTTAGCAAATCTTCATGATTTAAAGAACATAAGCCCAATCGATCAACCTAAAGGCTATTACACAAAATTAAGTGAAATGAGTCTTGGTAAAGATACAATGACTGGTCACTGGGAAATCATGGGTTTATACATCGATAAACCATTTCAAACATTTACGGATACAGGGTTTCCAGATGATTTAATTAATGCACTAAAAGATCGTACAGGATATGATATCATTGGAAATAAATCTTCAAGTGGAACTGAAATATTAGATGAGCTAGGTGAAGAACATATGCGTACAAACGCTATGATAGTTTATACATCTGCAGATTCTGTATTGCAGATTGCAGCGCATGAAGAAACATTTGGTCTCGATGAGCTCTATCGTTGTTGCGAAGTCGCAAGAGAGTTAACAATGAAAGATGAATGGAAGGTTGGCCGTATTATTGCAAGACCATTTATTGGGCCTAGAAAAGGGGAATTTAAACGTACAAGCAATAGACATGATTATGCATTAAAACCATTTAATCGTACGGTCTTAGATGAGTTAAAAGATTCTAACTTTGATGTCATCAGTGTAGGTAAGATTAATGATATATTTGATGGAGAAGGGGTTACAAAAGCGATTAAATCGAAGAGTAATCATGATGGTATGGAAAAAACGATTGAATTAGTTCAAACTGATTTCCATGGCTTATTATTTACTAATCTAGTTGATTTTGATGCTTTATGGGGTCATCGAAGAGATCCTATTGGATATGGAAAAGAAATTGAACAATTTGATATTCAATTAAAAACTTTAATTGATAATTTAAGAGAAGATGATTTATTAATTCTAACTGCTGATCATGGAAATGATCCAGTCTTTAAAGGAACAGATCATACTCGTGAATATGTACCACTAATTATGTACAGTCCTAAACATACTGGTGCTGGATTACTTCCTTCAAATACATTCGCATCAATTGGAAAAACTATTGCAGATAATTTCGGTGTAAAACTACCAGATTATGGTTATTCATATTTAGAAGATTTAAAATAATTAAATAGAGAGGGAAACCTCTCTTTAATAATATTTAAATATTTATATCTAAATAATTTACATAATATAGATTATGCGAAGTATTATTTTTGACTCAGAATTCCATCTAATATATATATTATATCATTCCAAATACTTGGGATTTGTTCTTTGTAAAATGGAATATTCTTAGAGATAGATCTAAACTTCATATATTGATCATTGTTATTGTATACATCAACATTTATACATGTACTATCACTTAATAAACTAGAATCTTCTACATACAAACATAACTCTTGTATTGAGATTTTTGATGTATCAATTTCATTTAATTGAATGATTCTATTTGAAATATCTCCATCTTCATTATCATATGCATAGAAATAGTCTTGTAATAATAGATTAGTATTTTGTAATATTCTTATGTTTTCTGCGATAATCTTAGGTTTTTCATTGTTTGTTATTACATTTACAAACACAGTTGTATTCGCTGATAAGTTTTCTTTATCTTTAACGCTTAACTCTAATGTATATTTTCCAACTTCATCTTTATAGTTTGAATTCAGAATTATTATTCTATGACTAATATCCCCCTCTTCTGGATCAATTGCTTTTATATGATCAAGAATTTCTAATTTTTGACCTTTATATAGTGTGATTTCTTTAGTTTCAAAATAAGGTGGTCTATTTAAGTATTTACTACTAATTTGTAATGGTGTACCTGTATATTGTACATAGATACTTCCTATCCATACAGGACTAATAATATTCCCTTCAATTATTCTTCGTCTATCTCCATCACAATTCGTTATAACTGCTTTAACACGATAATACGATATATTTTCAGATGATTTTTTTTCTAGAACATTCTTATATATTGAGTTTTTAAGAAAAAATAATTGATTTTTATACGTACTTGAACAACTATCTCCATAAAACCAAACTGGACTGATCTTTAAAGGTTGAGTTCTAGCTATGACAGTAGAAGCATTAACTTTTAATTCAGTATCATCTAATTTTGATTTAATTGTATATACTTTATCTAAATAATTTATAGTTATATCATTGTTCATTGGAAAGTAAATTGGTGTTTTATAACTTTTATTAGATTTGTAGGCATGACTGATTATATTGGTTTGATAAATTTCTTCTGGTTTAAATGATTCTATTGGTATATTGACTTTAAAACCCACATTTTCATATGAATAATTACATATTTCAGGTATCTGATTTAATAAATTAGCAGCACATTTAGGTGTACCAAAGTATTGCATTTGGTTTGTCATATTGGTAGAAGTATTAATTGCTACAACTTTAAATGAATCGTTTATACTATAGAACTCAATCTCAGTTTTATGATCTGTATCGTTTAAATAGTGTTGTGTATAACTAATAAAAACCCAACCTCGTATTTCTAACGTGTTATTTACCATTTTTATACTCTGTATTTCATATGGCATTTTATCTTTACTTACTAGTTCTACATTTAAAGCTTTTGGATTCAAACTAAAATAACTCGATGCACCTAATAATACCAATAACTTAATAATTGCTTTAATTACTTTCATGATTTCGTATTATCAATATAGGTCAGTATATTGATATTCCTTTCCTGGCCTAATCATATTTTGAGCATATGGTATGGCCAATACGATATGCTTAATTTACACTGTGGATTTGTATTTCATGTATACAGCTTTGACTGTTCAGGAGAAATTCCTACCACAGTTCTTTTTATTAAGAATGTTAATTAGTTAATTAACGTTAAACGTTTGATCATCAGCGAAATGACATCGAAAGAACGACATGTGGATTTAAACCAACAGTGTAGAAACGAAGGAGGTGTCTTTATGACATTCTTTATTGGCATTGATATTGCCAAATATAAGCACGACTGTTTCATCCTTAATCATGAAGGCGAAGTGATTCGAGAATCCTTTTCTTTTACCAATGATCGAGCCGGTTTTGCTTATTTGAAAGAGATTCTTTCAACGCTTGATTCAAATCAAACCATGCGGATAGGGTTTGAAGCGACCGGACATTATGCGATGAATCTCAAAGTCTTTTTAGAAGAGAATGGATTTACTTATATGCAGTTTAATCCATTTCTTATCAAACGGTTTGCCCAAGCTACCACTCTTAGGAAAACCAAAACCGATAAAGTGGATGCGCGTTTAATCGCGTTATACTTGATGTCGGTTGACTATAAACCCTATCCACCCCAATCTTATCACATCAAGAATCTCAAATCACTGACTCGAGATCGAGACGATTTAATCAAACAACGATCTCGTCAATTGGTTAAACTAACCAATCTCTTAGATTTGATTTTCCCTGAATTTAAGCCATTCTTTGGTCATTCATTAACTTCATCTACCTGTCTATA
>JAJZTY010000095.1 GCA_021847325.1 Bacillota bacterium | reverse complement strand
GAACGAACTGTTTCTCATCGCAATCGGTCTCAATCTCATGAAATATCACGCTAAGAAGATGCGTAAGAAATTAAACTAAGTCACTCAAAATCTTAAAAGTTCTTTTTAAGTCGTCTATTTTTTTGATCGACAGTGTTAAAATATGCGACTTTATCCTTCTTAACCAAAGAAAAAGAAGCGATAACGCTTCCGAATCATTAATTGTCTTTTTGACCAACTAATTATTCTATTTCGTTACAGCCTCTTTTATTTATAAGCTCTTAAGTATGACTCAGGCAATTGATTTAGTTGTTTCTCTGATGCGTATAATTGATTAACAAAATATGGGTTTCTAAGTAGTTCTCTACCCAATGCGATTAAATCTGCTTCACCTTTTTCTAACACTTCTTCTATAAGTTTTGATTCATAGATTAAGCCAACCGCAATTGTTGGAATATTTAATGTGTCTTTAATCTGTTTAGAGAAGGAAACTTGATAAGCTGGTTTTAACTCAATTGGACGAGTGACATTGCCACCTGAACTTACATGCACAAAATCTAAATGTTCCTTAACAGGACGTAGTGCTTCAATCACATCGTGTACATTAATGCCTTCTGGATCATAATCACTTGCGGATACACGTACTTGAAACAAAATCTCATTTGGAATCGATTCTTTAACCTCAGTAATGACTTCTCTTAACAAACGTGCGCGATTGTCAAGACTACCACCATATTGATCTAAACGATGATTGCTAAGTGGGGATAAGAATTCATGAATGAGATATCCATGTGCACCATGAATTTCTATTCCATCAAAGCCTGCTTCTATCGCTCTTTTCGCGGCTTTTACGAAGTTATCTTTGAGTTCTTTAATTTCATCTTCTTCCATTTGTACAGGGGTTTCATATTGATCCGAAAATGATAATGCACTTGGTGCGATATGAGGATTAGCACTGGATTGGCTCTTACGACCTGCATGAGCGAGTTGAATAACCGCAAATGAACCATATCGATGGATTTCATCGGTTAGCTGTTTCAAACCAGGAATGAATTGATCATCCCATATTCCTAAATCATTATCTGTTATACGTCCTTCAGGACTAACGGCTGTTGCTTCTACAATAATCATTCCAACATTCCCAATTGCACGAGTCGCATAATGTGTTAAATGGAAGGGTTGTACAAATCCATTTTCTGCTTGGTACATGCACATTGGAGGCATTACTATTCTATTTTTAAATTCTATATTTCTTACTTTATAGGGGGTTAAACTTATCATGTGTTCTCCTTATATCTGCTATTAGTTTAAAGTTGAAAACATCTCTTGTAAAGGGATGTGCTAAACTAATGATAAGAAGATAAATTAGATATAATACATTTCTGCTTGATTGAGCTTTACCAAATCTTTAATCTTGATTGATTTCAATTGCTTAGTAATATTCTCTTCGATCGGTGTATAAACTTCATTGTTTAATAATTGATTCAATTTAAGATCATCTAATCTTTGTTCATCTGTACTATCGGTTAAATCAGAATCCAAAGCTGAGAATACAGTATACAAATCTAAATCCTCTAAATTTATAAGTTTATAGCCACCACTTGGTCCTTTTATCGATTCTACAATCTGATGAGACTTTAAAAGATGTAAAACTTGTTCAAGATAATTCTTTGATAATCCTAATCGATTCGCAATAGTAATTAGAGCTGTGATTTCTTTTTTCTCAGCTAACACCATTACAACAGCTAATCCATATCTTACTTTTGTGGAGTATTTCATGTTTACCTCAATCGTTTCGTTTGACAAGTGTTTATGTGTAGATATATTATAACATATATAACCTAGTATAAAACTATGTAAAGGAGAAATTTATGTCAAAAGTAGTTGAAAGCGCAAGAGAACTCATTGGGAATACACCCTTGTTACATTTAAATCGATTTGTAAAGTTAGAAAATCTTGGAGTTAATTTATACGCTAAATTAGAATCATTCAATCCAGCAGGAAGTGTAAAAGATCGTATTGCGTTGAGCATGATCGAAAAAGCAGAGAAAGATGGATTACTAAAAAAAGGATCCGTCATTGTAGAGCCTACAAGTGGTAATACAGGGATTGGTTTAGCAGCTATTGCGGCGAGTAAGGGATATCGAATCATTCTTACAATGCCAGAAACAATGAGTATCGAACGTCGTAAGTTATTGAAGGCCTATGGAGCAGAATTAGTCTTAACAGAAGGGCCATTAGGAATGAAAGGCGCAATTGCGAAAGCTAAGGAATTATTAGAAACAGTTCCTAACGCGTTTATGCCATCACAATTTGAAAATCCAGCAAATCCTGAAGTACATTATCGTACTACTGGACAAGAAATTTTTGAAGCACTCGATGGAAAGATTGATCTATTAGTTGCGGGTATTGGGACTGGTGGAACAATCAGTGGAGTTGGTAAATACCTTAAGGAAAGAATACCTGGAGTAAAAGTTATTGCGTCTGAACCATTTGATGCGCCACTTTTATCAGAAGGACGTCCTGGGCCACATAAGATTCAAGGATGGGCACCTGGATTTATTCCTGGTACACTTGATACAAGTATTTATGATGAAGTATTAAAAGTAAAAACAGAAGAAGCTTTTGACAAAGCGCGTAAGCTTGCTAAAATAGAAGGTGTTTTAGTGGGTATTTCGAGTGGAGCTGCATTACATAGTGCTGTAGAAGTCGCTTTAAGACCTGAAAACAAAGGAAAAACCATTGTGGTTATTTTCCCAGATAACGGTGAACGTTATCTATCGACTGCTTTATTTGAAGCAGAATAAGGAGAACTATGAATCAAAGACAATCAATACAAAGAATTACACGTCTAGGTATTTTGATTGCGATCATCTTTTTAATGACCTTTGTTCCTAACTTAGGATATATTCAAACAGGTTTATTATCGATCACTACCATTCACATTCCTGTGATTATTGGTTCCGCAATCTTGGGTCCTGTAGGTGGACTTGTATTAGGTACAACATGGGGTATTACGAGTTTCTTAAAAGTATTATCAATGCCTAGTACAATTGAAACAGCTATTTTCTTAAATCCTATGGTATCGATTTTCCCAAGAATTTTAGTTGGATTAATTATCTCTTATACAACAATCGGTTTAGGGAAATTAATTAAAAACAAAGATTTAAAGTATGCATTGGTTGCGGCAGTTGGCACATTATCTAATACAGTTCTTGTATTAAGTGCCATGTTTGTCTTTGCACAAGGTGGGGTATTGAGCTTTAATCAAGCCTTCTCAGTTATCATTACAGTTATCATTTCTACCAATGGATTATTAGAACTTATATCGGCTGTAATCCTGGTTCCAATCATCATTCGTGCAATATCGAAAGTAATACCTCAGTCCTAGACTGGGGTATTTTTTTGGGCATATGTTTTGAAGTGTCTAGGTAAACTTGTTACTCTATGGTTAGTAATTAAAGGAGATAAAATCTATGAAATACACATTACCTACACTACCTTATGCCTATGACGCATTAGAACCACATATCGATGCACTTACAATGACAATCCATCATTCTAAGCATCATCAAGCTTATGTGGATAACTTAAATGCAGCACTAGACAAACATCCAGAACTCGAGTTAACACTTGATGCATTATTGAAAGACTTAGACAAAGTACCTGCTGATATTCAAACAGCTGTACGTAACAATGGTGGTGGTGTATTTAACCACAACCTATTCTGGACACTATTAACTCCTGCACGTGGACAAACAGCGACTAAAGTTGTGTTAGATGCGATTGTCGCAAAATTCGGATCATTCGATGCGTTTAAAACAGAATTCGAAACTGCCGCAAAAACACGTTTTGGCAGTGGTTGGGCTTGGTTAGTTGTGACAGCAGATAAAACATTAAAAGTTGTGTCTACACCAAATCAAGATGTTCCATTCAACGAAGGAACACCAATTCTAGCACTTGATGTCTGGGAACATGCCTACTACTTGAAGTATCAAAACCGTCGTCCTGACTATGTTTCAAACTTCTGGAACGTTGTAAATTGGGAAGAGGTTGAACGTTTATACCTTGCCGCTGTATAATAGCGTCATGAAAGATAAAAAAACACTTATAAAACTCTCGCTCGGTGAAGAAATTGGAAATAGCGTTACACATGGTGTGATGGCTATGTTAATGCTTATTGCTTTACCAATAGGAGCTGTATTAGCTTACAATCGTGATGGTTGGATTCTTGCGACAGGTATTTCTGTGTTTATTATTAGTTTGTTTCTGATGTTCCTAAGTTCATGTTTATATCACGCGATGGCGTATGATAGTAAGCATAAATCTGTGATGAGAATCTTAGATCACATCTTTATTTATGTCGCAATTGCTGGAAGCTATACACCTGTTGCTTTATCCATTATAAAAGGATGGCAAGGTATATTAATCTTAGTTGTACAATGGACAATGGTTCTATTTGGAGTGTTATATAAATCCTTATCCAAGAAATCAATGCCTAAGGCATCTGTAAGTATTTATCTTACAATGGGTTGGGTTGCGGTATTCTTTATGCCAACCCTAATCAAGGTTGCGAATCCTAGGTTCATGATTTTATTAGCACTTGGTGGAATATTCTATAGCATAGGAGCATGGTTCTATAGTCAGAAACATAGACCTTACTTCCATTTCATTTGGCACTTATTCATCAACTTTGCGGCTATAGCACACTTCTCAGCAATGTTATTCTACATTTAGTTAATAAACCATTACAAAAGTCTCAGGCATGAGACTTTTGTTTTGTTATAATGAAATTAACTTAAAAGGACAGAAGGAAATGAAATTAAATAAAACTGAACTAAGTTGGATTTTGTATGATGTAGCTAACTCAGCTTTTATTTTGATTGTGACAGCGACGATTCCGATCTACTTTAGAGCATTAGCCACTCAAGCTAATGTAGCAGATCACGTAATTTCCGCATGGTTTGGTGGGGCAACCTCCACTGCAGTCATTATACTAGCCATCTTATCTCCAATTCTTGGCGCAATTGCGGATTATAAAGGCATGAAGAAAAAGATGTTTGTTGGATTCTTAGCAGTTGGTATATTAGGCGCATTAACCATGACAATCATGACCGATTGGATGGCGTTCTTATTCTTGTTCGTATTAGCACGTATTGGTTATTCTGCATGTAATATATTTTATGATTCGATGTTAGTGGATGTCGCGGAAGATGAAAGAATGGATATGCTTAGTTCTATGGGTTATGCGTTTGGTTATATAGGAAGTACAATTCCATTTATCTTAGGGATTGTCTTAATCTTCACTAAACCATTTGGAATATCGACAACTCAAGCCACACAATTATCGTTCTTAATTACAGTTCTATGGTGGGGATTACTCAGTATTCCACTTTTAAAGAATGTAAAACAAAAATATTACTTACCTCCAATTGAAAACGTTGTAAAAACATCATTTATTCGTGTATTCCATACACTTTCGATGATTCGTCAAGATAAGCGTATGTTCTACTTTATTGTAGGTTATTTCTTCTATATTGATGGAGTTTATACAATTATTTCGATGGCTACCACATATGGTGGTGAAGTTGGTATTGATAGTACATTGATGATTGCGGCATTGTTGTTAACTCAAGTTATCGCATTCCCATTTGCTATTTTAGCTGGTATATTATCTAAAAAATATGGACCTATTAAACTCATTAAGATTTATATCTTGATCTATATCTTCATCGCAATATTCGGATTCCAATTAGATAAAGCATGGGAATTCTGGTTCTTAGCTGTAATGGTTGCCTTAGCACAAGGGGGTGCACAATCCTTGTCCCGTTCTTATTTTGGTAAGATTGTGCCTAAGAATGAGTCTAATGAGTACTTTGGATTCTTTGATATCTTTGGTAAATTCGCAGATTTCTTTGGACCACTTATCCTAACAGTAACAGCATTATTATTTAAATCATCACGTTATGGAATTCTTGCATTAATAGTGTTATTTATCATCGGTTATTGGATGGTCGATAAAGTACAAAAATTTGATGAGAAAACAAATGAAGGCTCAGATTTGGAGAATATAGCAATTAATGAATTAATATTGGTAAATGAATATGGAAATATAAAAAAATCTAGAGTTGGGTTCAGTTGGTCTTTGTTTTTCTTTGGGTTTATAGTTCCTCTTTCAAGAGGGGATTTAAAATGGGGGCTCATTTTAGCGTTTTCTAGTATTGGGCTTGGATTGTTTTCCTTCGGTTTTGGTTGGTTTGCGTTAAACCTTGCAGCTTGCTTTTTCTATAATAGAATCTATATAAATGATCTTTTAGCAAGAGGTTACAAACCTCAATCTGATAAGGATAAAGAACTTCTAAAAAGCAGAATGTAACATATAATTTATGTAAAAGTATTTTTATCATTAAATCATCACGTTATGGAATTCTTGCATTAATAGTGTTATTTATCATCGGTTATTGGATGGTCGATAAAGTACAAAAGATTGACAATGCACAATAAAATAATAGCTACTAGAACATCTAGTAGCTATTTTTCTT
>JAJZTY010000094.1 GCA_021847325.1 Bacillota bacterium | reverse complement strand
CACGTAGTACTTCACTTTCTTCTCTAAACCCTGTTATTTCAATGATTAAACTGTTATTAAACCAAAGAAAAACGGAGTTAAAGTTTCAACTCAACTTTTAACCCCGTATTTGTCTACAGTCTGAAAGAAGCGATAGCTTCTTATTTATGTAACTCTTTACGCAATTCAGACACAATATCTCGTGGTTCTCCACAACCCTCCAAGAGTTTTGCACAACCCAAACATGAAATCCCTTTACAGTATTTCTTGGCGAGTTGTTGTTGAATATAGAGATATCGAAACGCTCCACCAACAATTAATATAATAATGGATAAGACAAGTATATCTCCCATAAGTACTCCTTTACATAAGCACCCCTAGTATAAATAAACATCACTTAATATGCAAGTGATGTTATAAGACTATTTCCGATTCTTACGAATTAGGGTATGTAGACCCCACGATAATAGATAAATGAGTAAGATGCCTAAGCTAAGAATTAACAAAATAAAATACCCTAAAGAAGCCCAACCTGTTGTATCGGTATTTGAGCTATAAATTAACATCCCAATCACAAACACATTTAACAAAAGTGGTAACCACAAACCGTGAATCATTTTAAATTTAAATTTTGTGGATAAAAAATACACAATAACATAATAAACTAATCCAATTAGAGAATAGAAATAAAACTCCATTAACGTAGCTCCTGTTCTTGTGAAGCAGTATAAATTTCATACCACTCTTCTAAACTTAATTCTACATCAAGTGCACGTACTGCATGTTTTAAACGCTCTATTTTCCCACTACCACTAATTGGTAGACCTTTTGTAGGGTGTTTAAGCAACCAAGCATATACGATTGTATCCATTTCTTCATGGTGACGATTCGCGATATCCGCAATGACGTTTCTTACTCTAACGATCTTAGGATCATCTGAAGTAAAGATAGAACCACCCGCTAATGGGGACCAAATCATAGGATGTACTTGGTGTTTTTGTAAAACATCCATCAACCCTGAATTATAGTGTTCAAAACATAGAGGTGATATTTCGATTTGATTGGTTACAAGTTGATTCTGGGTAAAGTGTTGTATAGCCTCGAACTTAAATGGATCAAAGTTAGAAACACCATAAGACTTGATTAATCCCATTGATTTTAAATCATTCAGTGCTCGAGCTACTTCTTGATGATTAATAAGTGGATCTTCACGATGGATGAGATAAACATCTAAGTAATCACAATTCATGAGTTCAATACTCTTTTTACATGACGCAATAATCTTATCGTAGGATGTATCGTAATGACCGATACGATAATCACGTTTAACACTCTTCATATTAATGCCAGTCTTAGTAATAATTTCTATTTTAGAACGTAAGCTAGGATCGAGTTTTAATGCCTCCCCAAATTTAGCCTCAGCTTCATAGTTCCCATAAATCTCTGCGGTATCGAAACTCGTCACACCAAGATCAATGCATTGGTAAACAAACTCCACTATTTCTTGTGGACTCATTTTCCAACTGGTTAATCGCCATAATCCCTGCACAATACGTGATAAGCTAACTTCATTATTGAGTTGTAGTTTTTCCATAGTTTAATCTTAACATAAAAAGAATGAGTTCCCTCATTCTTATAAGCTTTCAATTTGATCTAAGAAACGTTCAATCGGTTGATTGCCCACTAATTCTAATGAATCATTAATAATAATTTTTGGCACTCCAGTCACATTGAATTTTTCTGATAATTCATAGAATGTTTGAGCTTCTACCATTTCGCCTGTTACATTCTTATTTAACATAGCCAATTTATGTGCTTTTTGAACAGCACCTGGGCAATGTGGACATGATAATGTCACGAATACTTTGATATTGACAGGTTTATCAATCTTTTGAATACGTTCTAAGAGTTCAGCAGGTACTTCACTTTCTGCCCCTGACATTTCAATAAGAGCTGAAATGAATGAATTGATTTCATGTCCTGCTGGTATACCATTGAATTTAACACGATGATATTCATCATTGTGATCCAATAACACGAAGCTTGGAGCTAAAGTAATATCATATTTCTTCGCTTCTTCAGACTCTAATCCATAGATTCTAAGATTGAGTTTATCACTTAGTTCGGATACTTCTGTTAAAAGACTAACGGTTGTTTCACAACTTTCACAGTCATCTTGGCTTGTGAATAAAACCATCGTAACTGGATTTTTAAGTTCTTCAAAGACTTGTTTTAATTGTTTTTGTACATCTGCATTTAATAATTTTTCCATTGTTTATTCCTCCTAATGGGTATTGATATATTCGTTTGCGGCTAGAGCAGCTTTTGCGCCTTCTGCCGTTGCGATAATAATTTGTTTATACGGTGTATCTGTCACATCTCCCGCACTATAACATCCTTCTAGCGATGTTTCTTGTTTGCGATTGACGATAATTTCATTTCGATCATTGAGTTCCACAAGATCTTTTACTAAATCTGAATTCGGGATATTTCCTATCTCAATGAATATTCCATCTGCCTCTAATCTAAATTCAGTATTACTTGATTTATCTAACACCTTGATCGAACGCATCTTAGTATCACCCTCTATTTCAAGTATTTGTGATTCCAAGTAAACTTTTATATTCGCTTGTTCATTCATTCTATCAATTAAAATCTTATCTGCACGTAATTGACTTCGATGAACTAAAGTGACATTTCTTGCGAGTTTTGCGACATCAATCGCAGCTTCCACAGCTGAGTTACCTCCACCCGCAATAATCACATCTTTACCTTTAAAGAGTGGCGCATCACAGATTGCACAATAGGCAACCCCTGCATTGGCAAATTCAACCTCACCTTTAACACCCAGTTTTCTAGGATTTGATCCCGTTGCGACGAGTATTGTCTTACTCTTGACTACACTTCCATCTTCGAGTGTTAAATAGAATAATTCTTTTACTTTCTCAATTTGAGTCACAATCTGATCATTGATTTCACTTATATCAAGTGTCTTCACATGATCATGAAATGATTCATAGAGTGCTTCACCAGATAATTCTTTAAACCCTAAATAATTATCCACAGAAGATGTATTGAGTAATTGTCCACCAGGTTTCTTCGCAATGATTAACACATTTAAACCTTTACGCTTAGCGTATAGACTTGCGTTATAACTCGCTGGACCTCCACCAATACTCACAAAATCAAAGGTTTGATTGAAATCTATTTTTGGTTTGTTGATACTAGAAATATTAAAGTTAAATGACATATCAATCTCCTTACATGAATAGTATAGGGGGACACAACTTGAATTTCAAGTTTATTGCTCAACTGTATTTATAATCTTTGAAACAGATGATTCTGTAATACCAAGTACTTCTGCTAGGCACTTTAAATTACAATCATATTTTTGTCTTAAGTTCTTTATCCATTCATATCGTAAAGGTTTATTCTTTTTAAACTCAATAATATTTAATTGTTTACGTATTAATAAATCATTTAATTGATTTCTTACATCTTCAATACTTAACTTCTCTTTTATTTTTTCAGGTTGAATAAAAATAATTGGGTTATACGGTTTCATCCAATCATAACGAGACATGGTTTCAGACATCATGCAACACGCCGCAAATTCATCTTTATTCTTTTGAATCTCTTGTATAACGTATTTAAGATGTTCCTCTGAGAGGATTGCCTTAGTCTTGAATCGTTGTGTAAATAGTTTAGTTTCACTCTTACGATGCATCGAATACGCTATCGTAAGCGATTGAACAATCTTGGATATATTCGCTCCTTGTGTATCGATAATAATCTGGAATCGATCATTTTCATTACAACAAAATGCTAAGATATGACAATTAAAATTAGCCTGAACTTTCTTAAGAAGATCCAAGAAAAAATGACGATCTAAATCATCACGATATAATAAACCGTTACAGTTTTGTGTAACTAACACGAGATTGGATTGTAAAGTATTTCTTGCTTGTCTTGCCATAGATCTATTATATCAAGTTCTGTCCCTGTATCATGGATAAAAAAATGCATTTCTGCATTATTCTACAATCTCGTATGGCCAATCGATAATACCACCAAAATCATAGATGTTGGTATATCCCAAAGAAACCAGTTTATCTGAAGCCTCTTTACTACGCTTACCACTACGACAATACACTAATATGATCGCATCTTTATCAGGCAATTCTCGTGGTGCTTCACTAATACTTTCATTCGGTATTAAGATCGCATTTTCGATATAACCCTCATTATATTCTGCTTGTGTACGGACATCCACAATAATAACGTCTTGGGACTCCATCATTTCTTTCGCTTCTTGCGCGCTAATTTTATGATAACTACTCTCACTGGTACATGCACTCATTAATAGTACTCCTATCAAAATTATCCCTAACTTTTTCATCATTCACCTCAATACGCATAGAATAGTAGAATCATAGAATCTTTTCAAGTCTAATGCTTATTTCCAAGGAAATGACTAATCATATGTTTCAATAATATTTTCCTCACCACATTGTACTTCATCGACACCTTTTTTAACACTAAACAATGTATTACGTGTGAAAATAATGGGCACGATTGGTGGAATATTCCCTTCTCTAAACTTATCTAAATCAACTCTAACAAGTAACTGCCCTTGCTTAACTTTTTCATTAACACTCACAAAGATATCAATTGGTTTATTCTTTAACTTTATCGTATCAATCCCAATATGAACCAATATCTCTATATTCCCCTCGAGCAACATTCCAATCGCATGCCCTGTTGGAAATAGCGCTGTTATAACTCCATCCATTGGCGCAACAATCTCCCCATCTAAGAGTTCCAACGCAAAACCATCTCCCATTAAACGTTGTTTAAACATTTCATCGGGGACTTGATCTAAGTCAATAACTCTTGAATGAGCGGGTATGATAAATTTCTGATTCATGTGAGTTAATTTTATCACATTCATTATCTTAAAAGGTTAGTTATGGTTTATATTTCAATTATTTTAAAAGGGCATTGCCCTTCTATTTTTGATTCTTGATTTCAATACTTGTAATTCGTGTCTCTGTACTTGGAACTTCAATTTCTGTTTCTAATTTAAGTCCGTTTAATACAAGAAGTTCATTCTTAATTTGACGAATAACTCCATTAAAGTTCGCCTCTTTTAAACGCTGTATAACTTCATCACTTAAAACTAGAGATTCATCAATATCATATTCTTCTTCAATCAGTGAGCTAACAGCACGATTATAATTTTGGATAAAATTCATTTCTTTGGCGTACTCATTAAAGTTTAATAAATTAGTATCCGTACTATTTGACTCTGCCCAAGTTTGTACATCTAATGGTTCTAGATGATAACTAAATCCTGTATTTTTTGAATAATCTAATACTCCAACATTCATTGGATATATACTCATAGAAGAAGTCACAATATCAAAGATCGTATTATTCTTTTGTTCAGTCGATTTAATTGATTGTGCATGCATATGTCCACTTAAAACAATATTTAGATTCAACTCATCAAATACAGGCACAACTTCTTCACTATTATTAATCACATAACCTTGATATAAACGTTCACTATGTTTAATCAAATTATGATGCATAACTGTCACGATCTGCGCATTATTCTCACGAGCTAATTGTGTTGCCTCTTTTATCCACTCAAGTGTTTCATTTTTGATGATTCCACTACCTGTTGGCATATTTAACATGCCATACTTATTTGAATCTAACATAAGTAGATAAACATCCTCAGATGGCGCAACTAAGTAACTTAAACCATTAGGATCACGAGATATCGCCTCACTAAACCCATAGTTCTTATAAATTTCTTCAAACTCATCTTTGGTGACTGTTTCAGCTATTTTCCACCCACCAACCGCATAATCCTTTGCGAATGGATTCTCTAAATCATGATTCCCAGGCACAACATACACACGTGTTCCATTCTTTTCTATCTCTTTGAGTTGAGCAGCCATCGCAATATGACTCGCCTTCTCTCCATCATGTGTTAAATCACCACTTAAAATAAGTATATCTGTTTGATTACTCTTTAAAGTATCTGTTAATGTACTCATGATTTCATTGGAATAGTGCACAAAACGACCATCTCCATAAGTGAATACTTGATCCATTAATTCTTCATTTGTCATCAAGTCTTTAGATAGTAAATGTATATCCGTCGCAACAACCATCTTAATATCTTTACCTGATTCAATCTTTGGTAAGTTATTTGAACATGCGCTAAGCATCAAAACGATTAAACATAATAAAATTTTCTTCATAGTACTCCTCAATTTCAAACCTTATTATAACCGAACAAACCTAAATAAATATCCACTAGCTGAGCTAGTGGTTTTACATTTTCGGGCATAGCCCTGTAATACTAGCGGCGCTTGACAGCGCTGATGCAGTCTGTCGCTTGCATGGTTTACTTGCTACCCGTAAACGGGTCAATGTCTTCCAACGTCAACTGCTCGGCTATTTTGTCTTCGTTCAACTGATTCGCAATATATTCTTTGATCTTCTTTGTATTCTTTCCTGTGGTGTCGACATAATAGCCTCGACACCAAAATTGTCGGTTGCGATATTTATACTTCATGTTTCCCCATCGCTCATAGATCATCAGACTACTTTTGCCTTTCAAAAAGCCCATCACTCCGGATACACTCAATTT
>JAJZTY010000093.1 GCA_021847325.1 Bacillota bacterium | reverse complement strand
TAAAAGAAAAAGAGAGAACTCAAATCAAGAATTTAAGAATAGGATACAATCGAGTATTTGGGTATTATATTGAAATTTCTAAAGGTAATATTCCTAACATAAAAGAAGAATTTAATTATATTCGTAAGCAGACATTGAGTAATCAAGAGCGATTTATCACTCCAGAACTCAAAGAAATGGAAGATAAAATACTCAATTCAACAGAACGTAGTTTAAAACTAGAACAGTACTTATTTACTGAGCTTGTACAAACCATTGCACAAAAGATTCGTGAACTACAAGAAATATCATTTGCCCTAGCAAGTATTGATGTATTAGTGGCGTTATCAAGTATTTCATTTGAACATCATTATGTACGTCCTGAATTTCATGATGGTTATGAATTGGATGTTAAAGAAGGGAGACATCCTATTCTTGAAACACAAACACATTATGTGTCTAACTCCACTAATATTAAACAGGATCAACCGATTCATATCTTAACTGGACCCAATATGGGTGGTAAAAGTACCTATATGCGTCAATTAGCCCTAATAATTGTGTTAGCACAAATTGGGTGTTTTGTGCCTGCTAAGAAAGCTAGCTTACCTCTTATCGATGCATTATTTACACGTATGGGAGCGAGTGATGATATTCTTGAAGGACAATCAACTTTTATGATAGAAATGATTGAAGCGAATACAGCACTTCAAAATGCGACGAAGAATTCGATTGTGTTCTTTGATGAGATTGGACGTGGTACATCAACCTTTGATGGGATGGCACTCGCACAAGCGATGGTTGAATACATTGCGACTGTTATTCAATGTAAAACAATCTTCTCAACGCATTATCATGAACTTACTCAACTCGAAACCTCTCTTCCTCAAATCCGAAATATGCATGTAGAAGTATTTGAAGAGAATAATGAAGTTACGTTCTTATATCGCGTTAAACATGGTAAAGCAGATCGCTCTTATGGTGTAAATGTAGCTCGATTAGCACATTTACCAAACGCAATTTTACAGCGAGCTCATCACTTACTTAAAGAATTGGAAAGTAAAAAACGTGTCGTTCAACAGAGTATGGAGATTGTGGAAATGGTCACCATTCCAAAAGAAATCCAAGAAATCCAAGATGATTTGAAGAAATTAAATATTAATGAGACAACACCTCTTGAGGCACTAACCTATCTCAATGAATGGAAAAAGAAAATAAAGGCATAAAATGGGTATTATTCAACGTTTAGATGAACAATTAAGCAATATGATTGCGGCAGGAGAGGTTATTGAAAGACCAATGGCTGTCGTAAAAGAATTGGTCGAAAATGCTTTAGATGCGAAAGCACGTTTTATCGAGGTTAAAATTACTCAAGGTGGAATTGAATCCATAGAAGTAATCGATGATGGGATGGGGATGGAACCAAGTGATGCACAACTTGCGTTCGAAAGACACACTACAAGTAAAATAACATCGAAAGAACAGTTATTCGCCCCAGAATTCTTAGGATTTAGAGGTGAGGCATTACCCTCTATCGCATCTGTTAGTGATGTGGTATTAAAGACATCCAAAGATGATGTAGGCACGTATGTGCATATTGCCTATGGTAAAGTTCTACAAGTTCGACCTCATTCCTCCAGTACAGGTACACATATTCGTGTTGAAGGATTGTTTCGTAAAACACCAGCACGATTTAAACATTTAAAGTCTGCTAATTATGAGGCAGCTTTGATTATTGATTTATTAGAAAAGTTTTCATTAAGTCGTCCTGATGTGGCATTTAAGTTGAGTGATGAAACTAAGATACTCTTGAATACCAGTGGTACGAATCAAATGCTTGAAGTTTTAGCATCTAGTTTTGGGAATCGAATCGCACGATTAGCGCATGAATTCACTCTCAAAGACTATGATTTTACAATTCAAGGTGTATGGGTTGATCCACAGGAACATCGTTCAAATAATAAAGGAATTTTGATATTTATCAATAATCGTATCGTACGATCTTGGTATCTTCAAAAAGCAATTGTGGAAGCTTATTTACCCTATATTCCAGCTCATCGTTACCCCGTCTGTGTTATTAATCTAAAGATGGATGCTCATCTAGTAGATGTAAATGTACACCCTTCAAAATGGGAAGTCAGACTCTCTAAGGAACAACAAGCTTTCTACTTAATTCTCGATGGCTTAAGTAAACAACTCAGTGAGTTTGTACATCCAAAAGAACATATTGAGAAAAAAGAAGAGCTTAATCGTGAACAAACACAATTGTTTAATGTGAATCATTACCCAGAAAATAATGTATCTAAACCAATTGAAATAAAAGAAGAAAGCAATGATTTCGCATTAAGCAATCAAACTAAAACAGAAAACACAATCGTAACAAGCTCTATCAAGAAAGATCGACATCCAACATTCCCACACTTGGATTTAATAGGACAGATGCATGGTCGTTATATACTTGCTAGTTCAGAAGATGATTTGTATGTGATTGACCAACATGCCGCCAAAGAAAGAATAAATTATGAACTTATTCTTGAACAATTGAATCAAAATCAGGATCAATTCGATTTATTAATTCCAATAGAAATAGAATGTTCAAGTGCTTTTATGGAACGATTTAATGAGTTTAAACAAATCTTAGATTCATTACATTTACACATAGAACCATTTTCACTAAAAAGCTATATTGTTCGATCGATTCCTCTATGGTTAAACCAAAACGATTTAACTCGCTTTATGCAAGATGTGATGGATCGATTCTTATCTGAATCCAAAATTAATCAAGAGATATTAAGAGAGTCTGTTATTGCGACAATGGCATGTCATCGATCCATTCGTTTCAATCAAGCCTTAACTCCATTTGAGATGAGACATATTATTGAAGAATTATCGGTGTGTAAACAACCCTATCATTGCCCACATGGAAGACCTACTTTAGTTAAGCAGAATGCTCAAAGTTTGTGGAAGGATTTTGAACGATGAAAAAAGTATTGGTTATTGCGGGTCCAACCGCAAGTGGTAAAACAGCATTATCCATAAAACTAGCACAGTATTTTAAGGGTGAAATCATTAGTGGTGATTCAACTCAAGTCTATAAAGAACTTGAAATTGGGACCGCAAAAATAACAGAAATTGAAAAGGAAAATATCCCTCATTATGGATTGGACTTAATTCATTATCATGAGAATTACAGTGTTAAAGACTTTCAAACAATGGCACGACATTCGATCGATGAAATAAGCGCTAAACAAAAATTACCTATAATTGTAGGAGGAACAGGCTTTTATCTGAAAGCATGTTTATACGATTATGAGTTTACTGATGAGCTAGAAGAAGATGATCAATTTGATGAACTAAGCAATCAAGAAATCTATGATCGATTGAATCAAATCGATCCTAAATCTCTAGAAAAAATACATTTAAATAATCGCAAACGATTAATTAGAGCACTCAATATTGGACTAAAAGGACAATCAAAATCAGAAAGAGAAGAAGCACAAAAACACAAACCAATTTATGATATCTTCTTAATCGTAACGGATATTGATAAAAAAGTATTAGATGAACGAATCGAACAACGATTAAACACGATGTTTGAGTATGGATTGAAGGATGAAGTCGTTAAGTACTTTAGTGATCCATTAACGTGGAATTATCAAAGTTTTCAAGCCATCGGTTATAAGGAATGGAAGGATTATTTCCTGAACAATAAATCACTTGAAGAAGTAAAGAATCGAATCTTAATATCAACTCGACAATACGCAAAAAGACAATTGACATGGTTTAGACATCAATTCAGTGCATATTGGTATAAACCCAATCAAGAAAATGAGAAACTACTTTTAGAAGAGATTAAACAATGGTTAAATAAGGAGACAACATGAAAAAAATAGTATTAGCTGGTGGATGTTTCTGGGGAGTTGAAGAATATTATCGTAGATTAAAAGGCGTTGGAAATACGCGTGTTGGTTATGCTCAAGGGTTAAAAGAAAATCCAACTTATCAAGAGGTATGTACTGGTAAAACAATGCATGCGGAAGTTGCGGAAATTGAGTATGATCCAAGTGTGATTTCTTTTGAGAAAGTTCTTGAACATTTATTTAGAATTATTGATCCAACTTCATTAAACAAACAAGCTCATGATGTTGGGACACAATATCGCGTTGGAGTCTATCCAGATAATGATGAAGAAATAGAGTTTGTGAAAGCATATGTCCAAAAAAGACAAGCTGAATATTCTAAACCAATTGTTTTAGAAGTGGAAAGATTAAGAGACTTCTATGATGCGGAAACCTATCATCAAATGTATTTAGACAAGAATCCAAGTGGATATTGTCATGTGAATATGAATTTAATTAAACCTGAAGAAAGAAAATAGTGCTGAAAAGCACTTTTCTTTAGGTTAAATACTTTTTCTATCGTATAAAAACATAGGTGAACTATGTTAGAAATACAAAATATAAGTAAGAATTATGGAAAGAAAAAAGCATTACAATCATGCCATCTTATTGCCAATAAACACGATATTATTGGAATACTTGGACAAAATGGTTGTGGTAAATCAACACTATTTAAGAGTGTTATGGGTTTGATTGAGGTTGATTCAGGTACGATACTTTATAATCATAAACAATGTGATTTTAATCAAAGAAAGAAGTTTGGGTATATGCCTGAACAAAGATCTCTATTTTTAGATTTAACTTTGTATGATCAACTTAAGTTTTTAGCTCAATTAAAAGGAATATTAGATGATCGATTTGATCGTTTAGTTGATCTCTATATTGAACGATTTGATTTAAAGGATAAGAAGTATACAGTTTTAAATAAATTATCTAAAGGTCAGCAACAAAAAGTTCAGCTAATCGCATCACTTATACATAATCCGGATGTATTAATATTAGATGAGCCTTTAAATGGATTGGATTTTTACAGTGTACAACTTGTGATGAATGAGTTAAGGATTCAAGCTTCTCTAGGTAAGATTATTTTAATATCAAGTCATCAAATGGATTTTATGGATGAATTATGTACACATCTTCTTGTATTAGATAATGGACATACTATAAAAAATGGAAAATTAAGTGGGCTATATCAAGAGTATGGTGTATGTGTCAGTGTCAATGCTGATAGTCTTTGGCATAACATTAGTAAACTTCATAAAAATATTTTAGAGAAAGGTTCAATGATTGAATTTCATTATGCGAATTTATTAGAGGCTAAAAAAGCGTTAGGGAATTTTTGTAAAGAACCTACTATCACAACACTCAAACTTCATAATGTGTCAATTGGGGATATGTTAAAGGAGGGAGAATGAAGACATTACTACAATTTTCTTTTAAACGTCGTTTTTTAAATAAAATGACTTTATTTTTACAGATCATATTTATTCTTGTGATTTCAATCATGTTTTATTTTGATAAGATTTCTGAACTTTTAAACTTAGAGTTTAATAGGCCTATTCCAATTTATATCGAACCAAACCTGAGAAAACTAATCGTGAATGAAGCTGAATGGAAGAATAAAGGGTTTGAGTTTACGACGAACAAGGAATCAATTACGATTAGTTATTCAAAAGATGTTTATACAATAACACTTGTTGATGATTTAATGACACAATCTAAAATATATGATTTATTGTTAGATAATCATCAAAAGCGTAAAGAGAGTAGTAGTAATTCATCAGTCTATCGATGGTTAGAGGATTATCGATCGATTGATGTTGATTTTTTGGAGTATAAATATGAAGATAATCAGTTTAAACATCAAATTATTATATTGTTTCTAACATCAATCTATTTTATGTTGTTAAATTTTATAGCCGTTAATTCAAATGAAATTATTATGGAAAAAACGTCTCATATGATTCCAATTATATTAACGCATGTAAAAATTAAAACACATTTTATTTCAAAACTTATAATTGGATTTGCGTCTGTATTGTTTCAGATTATTAGTTCCATAGGTATAGTTGGATTAATTGGGTATTCACGTTATCAACTAGATAAGGGGGAGGGATTAATACGTTTGTTGGTTAAGTTCTTACCTTTCAAGTTAGATTCATTTAATTTGGATGATATTTTAAAGTTATTAGATTTAAGTATGAATGATCTTGTTCAAGTATCAATTGGATTAGTGTTTATCCTTATTGGAATATTTATTATTCAGATTCTTATATTAATTTTATCCAGTAAAGTTAAAACGATGGAAGAAGCTGCATCAATCCAAGGACCTTTCTATTTAGTATTACTTATCATTTATTACTTAGCGTTAAGTCTAAATACAACGCAATCATTAAGTAGTAACTTAGGATTAACTCTGTCGTACATACCGATATTTTCTATGTTAATTATGCCAATGCGTTTGTTAACTCAACATGTAATGCCAATTGAAATCATGATATCTATTTTGTTTAGTTTTGCGCTTATTTCACTAATTTTTATTATTATGTATCCCATATATTGTGAAGGATTGAGGGAAGAAGGGTAATCACTTGTGAAATTATTATTTTATTGTAACAAACTTTTCAAGATAAATTCCAAATTATGAAATTTATCATAAAATCGTATGCATTTTTATAAGATTAAGTTGATAGTAAAATTATCAAACCATATAATATTTCTTGCAAGGAGGATTTTGAAATGAAAAAGTTATTAGTTTTATTAGTTGTTGGTTTATTAGCTGTAACTAGCTTAACTGGTTGTGCTGCTCCAAAAACTTACAAGTTTGGTACTGGAAG
>JAJZTY010000092.1 GCA_021847325.1 Bacillota bacterium | reverse complement strand
TTCAAATTGATTTCGCATTAATAAATGGAACCATTTGTATGACTTTATTGTTCATTGGTTTAATTCGTGATTCTATCGTTCGCAAAGATGTTTCCTTTGTAAGAAAAACCATTTTAGAAATTGATTATCAAACGCTTATCTTACTTGCAAGTTTATTTGTAATTATTGCTGGAATTAATTATGTTGGAATTGTTTCAGATATAAGTAAACTGTTTATTCAAGTTGCAGGCGATAATATATTTATTATTTATTCTTTAATTGTTTGGGCTAGTGTTATCTTATCTGCATTTATTGATAATATCCCTTATGTTGCGACAATGTTACCAGTGGTCGCATCGCTCTCAGCAAGTTTAGGTGTAGATCCAACACTTCTCTACTTTGGATTATTGAGTGGTGCTACACTTGGAGGTAACTTATCTCCGATTGGCGCATCCGCTAATATAGCTGGTTTAGGTATATTGCGTAAAGCAGGATACAATCCAACAACCAAGGATTTTATGAAGATAGGTGTTCCATTTACCTTAGCAGCTGTGATTAGTTCTTATATCTTTATTTGGTTAATCTGGGCTTAATTCATTAAATTGATAGCGACATACTCATCAAAGGTCAACCCTGTTTGATAGAGTAGAGTCGCTATTTCTTTACCTACATAGCGATAATGCCAAGGTTCATACTTATATCCTGTTATATCTTCTTTACCTTTTTCGAAGCGTAAAATAAACCCATATAAATGAGCATGATCTTTCATCCATTTAAACGATGAACTCATTTCAAAGGTTAAGATATCTGGATTGTTACTGGATACATCTATCGCAAGTCCAGTTTGATGTTCACTATGACCCGCACGAGCAGAATATGTATCCACAATACTTTGTGGATCTTTTTGTAAGTATCGATTGTATAAGTTATATTGCGTTTGATAAGAGCGATATCCAGAAATACCTTTTATCGTATAGCCATCTTCTTTTGCGTGATCACAAAGTTCAATAAATGCTTCTGCAGCTTCCCTAACCATTTTTACACTACCATAAGGAGAAACACTGATTAAATCGCTTGGAGTATAATCTTCACTTAAGGCATAGTATTTGTTGACTAAAACTAGGTTTCCTAAACTTGTATCACTTGATTGTATATTTGAATAATACGGAAAATCTCGATTCGTATTAACTTTTTCAAGAACTTCTTCAAACAATAATTTAGGATACTTTTCTTGATAGGCTTGATATCGATCAATATTATTAAATATAAAATTATCGATCCTCAACCAATTAAAAATATCTTTCATATAAGGTTGAGCTAAAAGGTACTCTTGAATTGTTTGGTCTAAATCAAGTATTTGAGTAATCTCTGAATCTGAATAACCTATTTGAATAAACTCTGTATAGTTTTCAATTGTGTAATGTTTTATAATATTTTCTATTTTCTCTTGATTGAGAATGATATCTTTTTCTTCATCACTTAAACTCAAAATAAACGTTATCTCATCTGTTTGATATCCCATTTCACTAAAGTTTTCAATTTTATAGGGATTAAGATATTCTTTTAAATAAAATATACCAACAATAATCAGACTCAAAAAAATAAACATCATAATGATGTTTCTAATTTTTAATTTTCGTTTCTTTTTCTTTACCATGTTTATATTATATCATCAAAATATTATTTGATTATTCATTAATCGGTTTATAATGAGGTTAAGCTATGCCACACCTTATTATCACACTATTATTCTTAATTCTAATTTACTTGTTGGTTTTACTAAACAAGACATTTAATCGTTCTAAGAAAAAGAACATAATGCGATCAAAAGATATGCGTGGAGTTGATTATGGAATCTTTAAACAAGATGTAGATTGGTTAGAATCTATGGACCAATCAGAATTAATCATTCAATCAAAAGATGGATTGAAACTACATGCTTGTTTAATCGAAAATAAGAAGAGTTCATTTTGTGTTATTTTATGCCATGGATATTCGGCTAATCGTAATAGTATGGCTGTTTTTGCGCGTTATTATTACGAAACATTTGGAGCTAGTGTTTGCCTAATTGATGCTCGTGCGCATGGTTTAAGTGAAGGTAATGTAATCGGATTTGGTTATCATGATCGAATGGATTTACAACTATGGATTCAAACAATTAAAGAAATCTTAGGTTCTAATAACCCTATTATTTTGCATGGTGTTTCTATGGGAGCTAGTACTTTATTGTATGCATCAATAGATGGATTTGATTCTAATGTAAAAGGTATTATTTGTGATTCCGCATTTATCGATTTAAAACCAATATTTATTCGTCAAATGAAATTAATATATAATTTACCTGCTTTCCCTTTCTTTTACATCGTAGAGCTTTATATGAAATATTGGGTTAAGATACCATTTAGTAAAACGAATATTCTCAAACAAAAAGACAAGTTATTAACACCTTGTCTTATCATTCATGGAACCTTAGATCGATTTGTACCGTATGATATGGCTATCGAACTTAATGAAGTTTATCCTGTCTATCATGAATTCTTGAGTGTAGAGAATGCTAAACATGCACTTTCTTATTCAGTTGATTCTAATTCTTATAAAGAATACTTAAGTCATTTTATTCAAACGATATTGAACTAATACGACTCACTTTCTACCATCATATGGGTCACAATCATTGGTAATAATTTAAATGACTCGGCGCGTTCAACGCCTTTTATTTTGCCATTATTTCTTGATTGCATATCTAAATACATTTTGATCATTTGACCACTTTGTTCATCAAACTGGGTTCTATGTTTAAAAATAGCGTTAATTTTTGATTCAAATGTTTCTGTAATATCCACATAAGTATTTGGATGTGCGCTTGCATAGAATCCAACTGCTTTAACTTGGTGTGTTACAGGTGGTACTGGCGCATCAGGTTCAGGAAAATGTTTCATTGATGAGAAAAGACACGCTTCTAACACTGCCATACCTGTTTTACGATGAGTTGGATGTGCTTCATATAATAAGTATGGATCTACGGTAAATACCACATCTGGTTTTACTTCTCGGATAACTTCTACGATTTGGCTTGTGATTTCCTTTTCACTTGGATAATGCGCATCATCTAAATCTAATTGATAAAACTGAGTAGCCCCTAAATATTCACCCGCTTCTCTTAATTCATTTTGACGAATTTCGATTAGTTCTTTTGATGAAAGTTCATTACTTCCACCTTTCCCTTTACTCACTGTACAATAACTAATCTTTACACCTAATTGACTAAGAACTTTAATTGTTCCTCCCATTCCAATTTCATTATCATCAGGATGTGGTTGAACACATAAAATATGTTTAACTTGCATTAAATCAATATTCTTTATAAAATCCTTAATCTCCATTACCATTTCTCCTTATGTATTTTTAAATGTTCAAATCGATCATTCGCTTCTTTTGTTACTGCAGGATATCCAATCGCAAGTATACTCAAACACTTTATGTGATCAGGTAGATTAAGTTCAATATGAACATCTTTCATATTTTCATAACTTGGTGTGCATCCAATCCAAACAGAACTAAGTCCTAAATCAGTAATGGCAAGTGCCATATTTTGTGTTGCGGCAGCCGCATCATGATTTAAGAACTCCCAATTGTCTTGTCGATTCGTATCACCAACAACACATATCGCAACTTGCGCTTCGTTTAATGAGCGACCATAGGTCAATTTCGAGGCGAGTTGAACTAAGTTGTTTCTATCTTTCAATACAATAAACTCAATGGGATGTAAATTGTGAGCAGAAGGTGCTGAGAAAGCTGCGGATAAGATTGTTTCAATATCTTCTTCTTTTATAGGCTCATTGGTATAACGGCGAATGCTTCGTCTTGCATGGATGCATTGTAGTGTTTCCATAGTAACTCCTTATTGTCTTGCGTTAAGATTCGTCGTATTTGCCTCATAGAATCGTATATACTCATCTACACTGATCTTACTTAAAAGATTTTCTAAGAGGTCAAATGGTATTTTCTCTTCTTTCTTAAATCTTAAACACGATTTCCCCATATCTAACTTACCATATTTAGACTCATATTGACTTGAAAATTCTTCAAATATCTCAGGTTTTGCATAATATCCCATATGATAAAGCGCATAAAAATGTTTCTGTTTGGCAATCGCAAAATATGGAAGTGGTGTACCTTTTGTGACATGATATCCCTTTGGATAATACGATAATGGCACAACATAACTAATCATATTGTATAGGATGATTTCTTCAAATCCTTTTGGTAATGAACTTTTCGTTTTTTCTCTAATTCGATTAATAACTCGTTGTTCATCTTCAGAAAATTGAGCGAGATATTCATCAATACTATTGACTGGATTATTCATATTTTTCTCCTATCCAAGCGCAACATCTAAAAACATCATAACCGCAAAGCCCAACATAGCTCCTATGGTTGCGACATCTGTGTTTGAATCGCTTTGTGCTTCTGGTATTAATTCTTCTACGACAACATAAATCATCGCACCAGCCGCAAAGGCAAGTGCATACGGTAAAATTGGTTTCATAATCAATACTAATAATGCGCCTAAGACTCCAGCAATTGGCTCAACAATCCCTGATGCTTGGCCATATAAGAAACTCTTAAAACGAGATAGTCCTTCTCGTCTTAATGGAATTGAAACCGCGGCACCTTCAGGAAAGTTTTGAAGTCCTATACCAATAGCTAATGCGACAGCTCCTAGAAGCGTTGCGCCACTAAAATTAGAGGCAACAGCCGCAAACGCAACACCAACCGCTAATCCTTCTGGAATATTGTGAAGGGTAATCGCTAAAACTAATAGAATAGATCGATGTAAGCTTGATTTTGAACCTTCTGGATTCTTTGCCCCAATATGCATGTGAGGTAAGAATCGGTCAACTAACCAAAGAAATCCACCACCACTTAAAAACCCAATTACAGCGGGTAACCATCCTGGAATGCCATTCTCTTCTGCCATTTCAATCGCTGGTGCTAAAAGTGACCAGAATGAAGCAGCAATCATAACTCCTGCCGCAAAACCTAACATCGAATTTAATACAGATTTATTGATTGATTTAAAAAAGAAAACCATTGATGCCCCTAAGGCAGTCACAAACCAAGTAAATGTAGTTGCTAATAACGCTTGTAAAATTGGGCTTAAATCAGTAAGCCAAGCTAGAAATTGTTCCATATGATTCCTCTAATATCTGTTTACATCATATCAAATTAATCCTAGTAAAAGTAAATTACACATCAAGAAAATAGCTCATCAATTGGATGAGCTATAGTTCTTCATTGTTTTGAATTATTTCAATAAATAAATCTGTCAAATGTGGATCAAATTGAGTTCCTTTATTACGAAGTATTTCATTTATCGCTTCTTCTTTACTCAATGCTTTACGATAAACTCGATCTTGAGTCATCGCATCATATGCATCGACTAAACCCAAGATTCTAGACAATAATGGTATTTCATCTTCTTTTAATCCTTGTGGATACCCTCCACCATTCCAATGTTCATGATGAGTTAAGATATAATTTGCGATAGAATGCAGTTCAGGTGAAGATAACGCGATACGATACCCTATTTCAGTATGCTTCTTCATGATTATCCATTCATCATCACTTAATCTACCTGGTTTATTTAAGACATTGTCATCAATTCCAATTTTACCAATATCATGTAACATCGCAAATAACATTAATTCATCCATTTGAGTTTGTGATAAGTCTAATTGTTCTCCCATCATTCGACATAAGATAGATAATCGTTCCGCATGCTCCTCTGTATTTTGACTCTTCGCAAACATGGTTGCTTGTATCGAAGACAGTATGGAACTGCGATAACTCTTACTTTCAAGAATTTTATTCTTATGTAAACTATCCATCGCTTGATGTATGACTTTATCAATTGCTTGGGTCATATGAACTCGAGTCGCAGATCCTAGTGATAAATTTAATTGAACTGCTTGATTTTCAGGATTCAAATTATATAGTTTACACTTATGTTGAATACGTCTCATAATATCCGATAATTTCGATTCACTGGTGTTTGGCATTAATACGATAAATTCATCTCCACCTGTTCTAAACAATAGTGATGATGAATCACATGAACTCTTCAATATCCGTGCAGTTTCGACGATCAATCGATCCCCTTCTGTATAACCATAGGCATCATTTATTAAACGTACTCCATTAATATCTCCAATTAGAACAGATAACGGTAGATAACTCTGTAGATTAAAACGAATCTTTTCTATCTCAAAATATTTCCGATTAAACAATCCTGTTAAGAAATCATGATCATCCATGTATCGAATTTGCGCATCTCTTAACTTCGTTTGAGTTATATCGATGATAATACCTTCTAGTGCAATTACGTTTCCTTTATGATCATATATCCCTTGCGCTAACTCTAGTACCCATTTAACTTGATTGTCTTTTGTTATAATCTGATACTCCGCTCTAAAATTCTCATGTTTTAGTAGAACTTGGTCCCATTGTTTTCTGAGTACATCACGATACTGTGGATCGATAATATCGTTATAACTTATCGTATTATTTCCAATCAAATCAATAGGCTTATATCCAGTTAAATCAAAACATCCATCTGATACGAATTCCATGGTCCAATGTTCATCATTTAAACAGCGATACGCTAATCCAGGTATATGAGAAAGTAAAACGGATTTACTTCTTTCACTCTCTTGTAACGCATCGGACACCTTTTTGCGTTCAGAAATATCCTCTACCATACATAAATAATTAAACTCATCTGAATCATTTAAATCGAGTGAACTTATCCCTGTTTTAACCCAAAACGTATCTCCTAGTCTTGTCATTAAACGCTTT
>JAJZTY010000008.1:10518-33263 GCA_021847325.1 Bacillota bacterium | reverse complement strand
GCTTTTGTGTATGTTCAAGATTTAATCCTTGTTTTATAGCCCATTCGCTTAATGCAGTCTCTGTAGGATCTCCTACCCATTTATTATCTATAAAGCGAGAATCATTACATAGACTAGCAGCTTTGAGTAAATCTTGATGATTCTCTTCATTAATCAACCAATACTGCGTAACAGTCATTTTATTCTGAGTTAATGTCCCAGTTTTATCTGAACATATAACTGTAGCTCCACCTAAAGTCTCAACACTTGATAAATTTCGAATAATCGCATTACGTTTCGCCAAACGTTGAACACCCATTGCCATTACGATTGTGGCAACAGCTGGTAAACTTTCAGGAATAACCGCAACTGCAAGTGAAACCGAACTCATGAATAATTCTAATAATTCTTTACCGTTTAAAACACCAATACCAAATATGATAATGACAGATATTAACGCACCAATCCCTAGGATTCTACCAAGTTCATCCAACTTCTGTTCAAGCGGTGTTTTTTCTTTTTTATTTGAACTAAGTAAGTTCGCAATCTTACCTACTTCAGTATTCATCCCAACTCCTACTACCAATCCTAGTGCACGACCATAGGTGACACTGGATGATGCATATGCCATATTTTTGCGGTCACCAAGTGGAACATCTTCATTAATGCTCAATGTCGCATCCTTATCCACTGGAACTGATTCACCTGTAAGAGATGCTTCTTGAATTTGACAACTGCTTGTTTTTATCAGTCTTAAATCCGCAGAAACTTGATCACCTGCATCTAAAACCACTAGATCATACATCACGACATCCTTTGAATCGATTTGTAGTTCTTGACCATTACGAATTACTTTTGTCAAAGGAGCTGCAAGTTCTTTTAGTGCAGCTAATGCTTTTTCTGCTTTATCTTCTTGTAAGACACCTAATACCGCATTTAACACAACAATCGCAAGAATAATTAATGCGTCTGCTTTCTCATCTAAAAAGAAAGATATGATTGAAGCGATGATTAAGATAATTATCATTGAATTATTAAACTGTTTAAGAAACAGAATCCAAAGACTATCTTTTTTCCCTTCATCCAGTTTATTCAATCCATACTTCTCACGATTTTGATGAACTTGTTCATCATTCAATCCAGTTTCTACATTGTGCTCCTGCGTAATCAAATCAAAGTTCTTCTGATACCATTTTTCGTTTTCCATAGCGCTCCTTTACAAAATAAAAGACTTTAGCCGTTTATTGCTAAAGTCTTGAAAGTTATGATAGGTCCGGATGGCAACAACCATCGTATTGACGGAACGAATCTCCCAATGGGCATCTACTCCCTTTAACGTTGAGATTATAACAAATTACTCACGCAATAACAATCTATCTTTTACGTAATAATGAACCAAATACCCCTCGGGCGATTTCACGTCCAATCGAACTACTCATCGTCCCTAAGAAAGATTTAGCCATTCTTTGTACTTGATTTGCTTGTTTCTCTTTTGCCTTCGCAATTTCTCTCTCAGTCTTTGCTCTTTCTCTTTGAAGTTTCAATTCATCAAGCTCTGCTTGACGTCTTTCTTTTTCAAGTTGTTTATCATTAAGTTCAGTTTGTTTTTGAACTGTTTGAGATTCTACTTTTGATTTCAACATCTCAAATGCAGATTCTTTATCAATAATTTGATGATACTTATAGTGAAATGGAGAATTTTCAATTAAATCTGTTCTACGTAAAGGACTTAAAGTACCAATCAAGCTATGAGGAGGATAAATCAAGGCACGTTGTACCACTTCTGGTCTTCCTTCACTATCTAACATCGATACAAGTGCTTCCCCTGTTTTAAGCTCTGTAATAACAGTTGGTATATCGATGGTTGGATTTTGTCTAAACGTTTCAGCCATTGCCGTGATTGCTTTTTGTTCCTTTGGAGTAAAAGCACGAATCGCATGTTGAATACGATTACCTAATTGACCCAATACTTTATCAGGAATATCAATCGGATTTTGTGTCACAAAATATACCCCAACTCCTTTTGAACGTATTAATCGAACAACTAATTCAATCTTATCTAAGAGTGCTTTTGGCGCATCCGCAAAAAGTAAATGTGCTTCATCAAAGAAGAATACAAGCTTAGGTTTATCAATATCCCCAACTTCTGGTAATTCTTCAAAGAGCTCCGATAACAACCATAGTAAGAATGTAGAATACAACGTAGGAGACATCATGAGTTTTTCAGATGCCAATACATTTATTGTTCCTCTACCATATGAATCTACTTTCATTAAATCAAGTATGTCAAAAGCAGGTTCCGCAAAGAAATTGCTGCCTCCTTGATCTTCTAAAGTTAATAATGATCTTTGAATTGCCCCAATCGAAGGTTTTGATACATTTCCATATTGAGTCGTATATTCATCCGCATGATCCCCCACAAATTGAACCATAGCACGTAAATCTTTTAAATCAATTAAGAGTAAACCTTGTTCGTCCGCTACTCTAAACACAATATTTAAGACACCTGCTTGCGTATCATTTAATTCAAGAATACGAGCTAAAAGTAATGGACCCATTTCAGATACAGTAGTCCTGAGTGGATGTCCTAATTCTCCAAAGACATCCCATAATCGAACTGGGTATTCTTTGAATTCAAATGGACTTAAGCCAAGTAGATTGATACGATCCAGTAATTTAGGATTCTCTACTCCTTTTTCCGCAACTGAAGCTAAATCTCCTTTTACATCGGCTAGAAATACAGGAATGCCTTGTTCACTAAATTGTTCAGCTAAAACTTTTAATGAAATTGTTTTTCCTGTTCCAGTTGCCCCAGCAATTAATCCATGACGATTTGCCATTTTTGTATGCAATATTATTTTCTTATCTGATTGACCAATGATTAATTCTACGGACTGACTCATAAAATCCTCCATGTCTATTTGTTTCATTATAGAATTATTTAACTTTATATTCTAGTATAAGTCTTCAATCTCTTGACACTCTAAATTATTTTACTTAAAATTAGGTTGCTTTATGAAGATTATAAATAAGAGTTAGATGAATATGGTTTTATGACTCATTATCACTTCACAAGATGATGAGTTTTTTATAACAATCAGAGGTTAAAATGGAACTTACAAATATCTTATTAGTTGGAATTGGTGTATCAATGGATGCCTTCACAGTCGCACTTGTAAAAGGATTATGTACAAAAGATTCTAGAACACGCGTCTCACTTATTATTGGTTTATCTTTTGGATTTTTCCAAGGGCTTATGATTTGGTTAGGCTATACACTAGGAAAGAACTTCTCAACAACGATTATTCGTTTTGATCATTGGGTTTCATTTATTCTTTTGTCTATTATTGGAATAAAAATGATCATAGACGGGTTAAAATCAGATGCGATTGATTGTGAAATCCAACCAAAGATATCGTTAAAAACACTCTTAACTGCATCCATCGCTACTAGTATTGATGCCTTAGCTGTTGGAGTTAGTTTCGCATTTCACAGTGGATCAATTCTACAAAGTTCATTGATTATCGGATTTATTACATTTGCCTTCTCAAGCATAGGAGTACTTATTGGTAAAAGAAGTGCACTATGGTTAGACCATAAAGCAGAGATATTTGGTGGACTTGTCCTTCTCTTTATTGGAATTAGAATATTAACACTTCATTTATTCTTCTAACAAAAACGACTTTATCAGTCGTTTTATTTATGCATTATGACTAAACTGCCAAACTACATTATATTTATCAATACATGAGGCATACAGTGGAGCCCATGCTGTTTCTTGAGGACTCATACCAACCTGACCATCTTTTGATAGTAATTCAAACCATCTAAATAACTCTTCTTTATTATCATGAATAATATTTAAGCTCATAGTTTGACCACTGGTTGTCTCTAATCCTGGATAATGATCACATGCCATTACTTGTGTTTTTGACACTATAAAGAAAGTAAACATAATCTTGTCATCAAAATCAGGTGATACTTCAAAGCCTCTATTAGGTGCCATTTTAAACTTTAAAAAACGTGGTTCTTCAAACCCAAAAATAGTTTGATAATAGCGTACAGCCTCTTCACATTGTCCATGAAAATTCAAGAAAGGTGTTATCATTTCTTTCCTCCTTATTATCGAATATCAAAATCCTCAATTGGCCTTGGCCCATGGATAATATTTCTTTCTACTTGTAATAAACCTTCTTCATTCGCTTGAATCTTCCAACGCACCATCGTGATTTTACAATTTTCTATTTCAATTGCGGTTAAGCTTGTCGGATAAATACAACAACCCGTATTAAAATAAGGTAAATCATTTTTACGTGGAAATTTTAATCGATGGGTATGACCACAAATTAACATCATGCGATATTTTTCAATCCATTTAGCGTAGTTCTTCTCGATTTTATGACGTTTATTCTCATTTTTTACAGGACTCGATGGATTTTGAACTCCCACTGCATGTAAGAAACGCCAGAAATACTTAAGCGATAACATATTTAAATACCAAAATTGATCGTTTGAAAAATCTCCTTGGTGTCCATGAACAATGAAGACTTGTTGACCTGTTCTCTTATGTTTTAAAACCAATGCTTCTTCTGGTTTTATGTCTTTAAGGAAATCAATTCTTTCTTGAGAATGTTCATTCAAATGCGTATATAGATTTTTCTCTACATATCTTGGATCTTTCAAATATATATTATGATTTCCATATATCAATATAAACCGATTACTCTGATGAAAACGTTTTATGATTTCAAAAGTCTCGAAATGAGCATTTATAATATCCTTAATACGAGGATGTTCCCAAAGTTCATCTCCATCCCCTACCTCTACATAAGTAAATCCTTTTTGATAATAAAAACTTAATGCGTATTGAAACGTATTTTGATTCTTCGTAAATTCATCTGCTTGATTACCATTTCCTCTATGGCAATCACTCAATAAAACATATTTTGATGATTCATCAAACATTTCTAATCGACCATTAGTAAAGGCATCCTTTAAACGTTGTACGGTTTTCATGTTTGACCTCCAATCTATAACTTTAGTATAAACTTTTATTCATAATCGAGAGCATTTATTTTCAATTCATCGTATTCTATAACTCCATTTTTTCTAATCTTAATTTCATAACCCATTTTTTCTGTAAAAACATAAATGTATTTAGATTTGAAATATAAACCTTCTTCACCAAACAACGAATCATGATTGATCCATTCTTTACCCAGACCATAGTACAAACGATAGTTTCCGATAGGTATACTCAGTTCATAGTGTGAATTGGGATGAAGAAAGAATGAAATTACAGAATGATTTGTTTCAACATTAACGATTCTCACATAATATCCATAGTCTTCATCTGTCTCAACTTTTAATGGACTGTTTGTTTGAGTATTAAATAAAATTTCATCAAATTGAAATACTTGAGCATTCTTAGGAAAACTAACAATATTGATTTCTTTTTTATTAAAGTTACTAAACACGAATATTAAAACAAGAAAAACAAGAATTGTTAAAATAAATATAAACTTAATCCATGTTGTATTTTTAGTTTTTGAATCATCATCAATTTGAGGTTGTAGTTCTATAGAATGATTATAGACTTGGTTATGTCGTTTTAAGCAATTTGGACAAAGTGGAGATCCATCATAAACCCAATTATCACAACGTTTACATCTTGAAGCTTCATTATCCCCCATAATAACCCCCATTATTTAGTATTATCATAAAAAGCATTTTTATGCTTGTCAAATATCGACTATAAAAGACTATAATATAATTATAATCCAATGGGAGGACTAATCATGCAAATCACTAACTTGATTGATAATGTTTCTTATATTCCTGAATTAAAGAGTGAACATGGTTTGAGTTATTATATCGAAACAACTAAGCATAAAATATTATTTGATACTGGCCAAAGTTCATCTTTTATTGATAATGCGAAAGTTCTAAACATAGATTTGTCTCAAGTTGATATCGTCATTATTTCTCATGGCCATTATGATCATGGGGGTGGATTGAATGACTTTCTTAAGATAAATCATCATGCGAAAGTATATGTAAATCAATTTGCATTTCATGATTATTATTCCAAAAATACAGATACTTTAAAATATATTGGACTTGATCAAAATTTATCACATCATCCTCAGATTGTATCCATACATTCTGATACATATGTCATTGATGATTCATTAATTTTATATTCAGGTATAAATCAACTTAATTTAAGTCCATTAGGCAACTCAGTATTAGTTGAAAAAAGAGGAATCGATATTAAACAAGATACCTTTCAACATGAACAAAACTTAGTCATACGAGAAGATGATAAAGTTGTATTAATTGCAGGTTGTGCACACAATGGAATTCTTAATATTCTTCAACAGATTACTTCAAGATCTAATTTCAAGATTTCACATGTATTTGGAGGTTTCCATTTATACAATCTCACAAAAGATTTGTATGAGGATGAAGAGCGTATTCTTCAATTAGGAAATGAATTATTAAAATTTGATACAATTTTTTATACAGGGCATTGTACAGGTGTTCGTGCATTTGATTATTTGAAACGATTGATGAAAGAAAAGATAGAATATAATTCTGTTGGGACACATCGCATAATATAAAAACCCATCTTAGATGGGTTAACGCATTAAATCAGGTCTATAATATGGAATCGTAAAACTTATTTCTTTGAATTTAAATTTTCTTAGGAATAAAGGATCGACAAACATTAATCGTTTATATCGAACTAAACTTTCAGACATTCGTTGAGACATAATACAGTAAACATCTAAACCTATTGTTTGTGCATATTGAACAAGAGGTAAATAGAGTTCTTGTGCTTCAGCTTGATTCATGGATAGGTCAAACCATTCAACGGTTAGTTTCTTATGTCCTGTTTCTTTAAACTGTTGAAGTTGAGTTTGAATCTCATCACGACTCATATTTCTTGGATCTAATTTTATATTTTCGAGTACAATCATAGTACATATTATACGTTAGCTTTATTTGTTTAATCAATGAAAATAATTAAAGGAGAAATCAAATGAAATGGCAAGGTCGTCAAGGCAGTAGAAATGTGAGTGATCGTAGGTTATCAGGTGGAACTGCAATTGGTGGTGCAGGTATTGTTGTACTTCTAATATATACATTGATAAGTGGTGATCCAAGTGCATTAATTGGTTCTCTAATCAATCAAGGTTCAAGTAATCAAACAACTTTAAGTGCTGTAGATAAGCAATTAGGTGAGTTTGTCTCTGTTGTTTTAATGGATACAGAGACAGTATGGACTACTATTTTTGAAGACTATGATATGACCTATGAACCAGCAAAACTTGTTTTGTATTCTGATTCAATGAATACAGGGTGTGGGTTTGCGTCTTCTTCGGTAGGTCCTTTTTACTGTTCACAAGACCAAACCATTTATATTGATCTAATCTTCTACAAACAATTGAGAACCCAATTCAATGCCCCTGGGGATTTTGCGATGGCTTATGTTATTGCGCATGAAGTAGGTCATCATATTCAATACTTAACTGGAATACTTGATGAATATAACTCTTTACGTTCTCAAATGAGTACAACCGAATTTAATCGTTTAACCGTACGTTTGGAATTACAAGCGGATTACTTAGCGGGTGTTTGGGCTAAACATGTTCAAGGAATGGGTTATCTTGAAGAAGGTGACCTTGATGAAGCCTTAAATGCGGCAAGCGCTGTGGGTGATGATCGCATTCAGGAACAAGCAACGGGCCGAGTCAACCCAGATAATTTCACACATGGTACATCTGAACAACGTCGAACATGGTTTTATAAAGGCTTTATGAATGGAGATTTAGAAGAATGGGATACCTTTAGTTTAGAGGAAATTGCGGTATTTATGCCTTATTTATCATAATTATTTTTACTTATTGAGTTGAATACGATAAAATACTCAAGTATGAAAGAAACAATTACATTACATCTTGATCCGAATCATTTTGATTCAAATGAACTTAAACAAGCAGCTCAATTTATACGAGAAAATAAAACTGTTATTTTCCCTACGGAAACTGTTTATGGTTTAGGCGCAAATGCTTTATCGGATGAAGCTGTCTCAAAGATTTTTGAGGCAAAAGGACGACCACAAGATAATCCATTAATCGTTCATGTTTCAAGTATTGAAATGTTAGAGTCACTCATACTAAATCCTTTAGATGATAAGTCAAAGAAATTAATCAATGCTTATTGGCCAGGAGCTTTAACCCTTGTTCTTAAGCATTCAGACAAGGTACCAAACTCCGTTTGTGCAAACCTCGATACAGTTGGAATAAGAATGCCTGATCATCCTATAGCACTCAAACTTATAGAGCTAGCAGGAGTACCAATAGCGGCACCCAGTGCAAATTTATCGGGTAAACCAAGTCCTACTGAAGCTGAACATGTATTAAGTGATATGATGCATCGTGTTGATTTAATAATTACTGCATCTAAAAGTAGAATAGGATTAGAATCAACAGTTCTTGATATGAGTACAGAAATTCCTACACTTTTAAGACCCGGTGGAGTCACAGTATCACAAATTGAATCGATTATTGGACCGATTAAAATTGATGATGCGATTCATAAAACTGTTGAAAAACCAAAGTCTCCAGGTATGAAATATACTCATTATGCACCAAATGCACCGCTCACAATCTATAAGGGAACCCGTGAGAATATGATTCATGCCATTCAAAAAGAGGTGAATCAATCTAATCTAAATGGACTTAGATGTGCTGTAATAACCTGTGATGAGAATTATGATCAATATTTGGATACACTAAGAATAAGTCTTGGTAGTATTAAAAAGCCAGATGAACTGGCCTCTAACTTGTTTGAGAGTTTAAGAGAATGTGATAAAAATAATGTAGATATCATCTTTGCGGAAGCCTTTGATGAATCTGATATTGGATTAGCCTTAATGAATCGGCTTAAGAAAGCAGCTGGATTCAAAATTATAACTGTTTAAGCACATTATTGTGCTTTTTTTATCGACTAGATCGTTTGTTTTTATACATTTCAAAATCTGCGATTTTAACTAAATCATCGAGTGTTTTACCATCTTTTGGATATTGAGCAATCCCAAAACTAAATGAACAAGAAATACTTAAGTCGTCTACATATAGACTTTGATCTTTCAAATAGCTATTTAACTTAAAGTATTTATTTTTTAATTCTTCTGAATTTGACTCAAATAGGATTCCAATAAACTCATCTCCGCCAAATCGAGCTAAGATATCACTTTCTCTTTGATTCTTAAATAATAGACTTGAGATATGTTTTAATACTTGATCCCCTATAAAATGTCCAAACTTATCGTTAATTGATTTAAAATGATCGATATCAAATAAAACAATATAAAACTCTTCATTATATCGTTGAGCCTTTCTACGATTGAGTTCAAACTGTTCCTCAAAATAATGACGATTATATAAAGAGGTTAAATTATCAAAACGAGATAAAACCAACTTTTCTTGATAGAGCTTATGATTAGTGATAGCAACTTCAATATTCTTTCGAATAAACTCCATCGTTTGAACATCTTCTTCATCAAACGCATTGTTTTCAAACGAATCTAAACTAATTATTCCATATAAATTTCCTTCTACATAGATTGGGCCAGTAAGCGTCGATTGTATTGAGATTTTATTCTCATCATCTAATTTAAAATTCGTAATATCCCCTAAGTCTTCTTGGTTAATAGAGACAAATTTATCCATTTTATTATTGGTATTTCGTGCTAAGAAACTCTCTTCACAAGGGAGTATAAAATTTAATATATCATCACTAAATCCATAATATGAAACAGGTTTAAAAACATTACCCTCTTTAATCATAATGGATCCATATTTTGATTTTTCTAATGCTTTAATCGAATTCACTAAACTTAAATCAAAAATTTCCGCAATACTATCCGCAATAAAAATAGATTGAGTCACTTCAAGCATAAGTGTCCTTAATTTCTTTTCACGTTCCAATTCAAAGCTTTTCTTCTTTACATTAGAAATATCATAGAAATAACAAAGTATTAGTGTCTCATGATTATACTCAACAACTTGCCCCATAAGAAGAAGCCATTTCTGTTCATTATTAGTATACGATATATCGTACTCTAATTTAGAACCTGAATGTTCATAGAAATAATTAAACAACTCATTCCAATTTGCTATACTACATAATCGTTTTAATTCATCACTTACATTAGTGTTCAAATTTAAACATCCATTTCGATTAAATAGGAATGGATTTAATGGAGTTAATTCTTGAATTGAAGTTAATAAACCATCATTAATTGTTTTCATTATTCATATATTATCATTAAATGAACAGAGTTTAGTAAAAAAAGCATTATTTAACGTAACTCAAACTTACCATTCTCTAATAACTCCATCACAAGAAGAGTTTGTTCAGGTTTCACAACGCACTCATGACCATAAACGATATGATTATAAATCGCATCATAAACTCTTCCATAATCCCCTTTTTCACTTATTACTTTATTTTCTGAGATTTCATTATTTGAATCAATAGTCGTAAGGACACCATAATGTGTCTCTTCATCTATTCCAAACAATGGATCATTCGGCATAATAAATCGTTTAAGAAACTCTTCTTGTCGATCTTTGAATTGTTTAACAAAGACACCTTTCTTTCCATATACCACGAAAGAAGGTCTTTCTTTTAATCTAAAGAAACTTGATTTAACAGATACTTTTAAATTCTCATAAAATAAGTCCACATCAAAATAATCATTCATTTTAGTAGGTCCGAGTAAATTTCTTACATCATACACAACTCGATCCGGTTTACCAAAATACGATATTACTTGGTCTAAGGAATGACATGCATGTCCATAGAAATAGCCTAAATGAAAAGGAAGATTTTCAGCTTGTGTTGGGACTTCTGGTCGATAATAATCGAAATGCATTTCTACTTCAAGCAAGTCACCTAATTTGCCTTCCTCTATAACTTTTTGAACCGTTAAAAAATCACTATCATATCTTCGATTCTGATAACATTCTATAAATAATCCTTTTTCTTTTGCTTTATTAAATAAAGTCTTAGCTTGTTCAAGTGTAACGGTAAATGGTTTCTCGACTAAAACATGCTTATTATGATTAAGTGCTTCTAGCGCATATTCATAATGTGTTTCTACACTTGTACATACTACGATCAAATCAATCTCAGGATCTAAAAATACATCATCTTTGTTTTCACTGTAATTTACATTTTCAATCTTATCCCATTTTGTACTCTTCGCATGAGGTGAAAAGATTGTCTTTACTCTGAAGTTCTTTCTTTCTAATACAAACGGTAAATGATATCGATGGACACTCTTACCACTGCCTATATACGCTAACGTTAACATAGTTAATTTCTCCTTATATTTAATTTGCTCTAAGTACTCGATCAAACCACAACGCCATAACTATAACAGGGACAGAAGCTTGAATAATCATTAGTGTGTCATACGTTCGTATACCTGCAATAATCATGACTCCAAATCCTCCAGCACCAACGGTTGCGCCAATAGTAGCCGCAGATACATTTATTACTGTCGCTATTCGAATACCTGTAAGAATGGCTGGTAATGCGAGTGGTAAATCAATGCGAATTAATTGTTCAAGTCGAGTTAATCCTAAACCTTGTGCGGCTTCTTGTACTTCAGAAGGAATTGTATTCAATCCAACGATTGTATTTCTAACAATGGGCAATATTCCATATATACACAAAGCTAACACAAGTGGAACATTTCCATATCCAATCATTGGAACGGATAATGCGATGATCGCGGCCGTTGGTAATGTCTCACCTATCGTACTAAACTGTAAAACAATTTGTTTTAACTCTTCAGATCGACTCAATCTTACCCAAATGGCTAGGCTTAATCCTATAAGTATTGAGAGCGTAGTGGACAATAATACAATATAACTATGTTGGTATGCGAGTTCAAACAAGCTTGATCGTTGTACAATCGTATTCTTTGAATCCAAGAAGAACAATAGAGTTTCCTTGATCCAATCAAACTGAAATATCCATACTAAAAAAAGTAAGGTGTATATGAGTGTTACTCTATTTTTAAGTATTCTATTCATGATTTATCCTTTGCATAAAATTATAAATATCATTATAAGATAATTCATAAATATGATTATTATCGTTAAAATAGATTGATTGTTCGGCATTTAAACAATAAGATAGTCCATCTTTTACACTTGATCCAAGTGATAAATTGACTAAACTATTGAAACTTCTCACTTCTTTAAGATTTAAATCCGCTAAAGTAAAACGTTTTAATAAACGTAACGAATAATCTTTTCCTAAGAAATCTGAACCATATTCGTTTTTATCAAGATTCATAAACTTGTTAGGTGTATCAAGATGTAAAATCTTCCCCTCTTGCATTAACGCTATACGGTCAGCCAATAAAATGGCCTCTTCTACATCGTGGGTCACAAAAACGACTGTTTTATGTAATTTCTTTTGTATTTCTTTGAATGCTAATTGAACTTTCTCTCGTGTTAATGGATCTAATGCGCCAAAAGGCTCATCCATAAGTAAAATAGAAGGATTCGTCGCTAGTGCTCTACAAACTCCCACTCTTTGAGCTTCACCACCTGATAACTCATGTGGACGCTTATTAATATAGGATAAAGGCAATTCAGTCATTGATAACAGTTCATTCACTCTTTGATCAATGTCCTCTTCCTTCCATTTTAATACCCTTAAAACAATCGCAATATTCTCTTTAACCGATAAATGCGGAAAAAGTCCAACACCTTGAATACAATAACCAATCTTGCGCCTTAACTCTTCCACTCTATAGCTTTCAATCGATTGATTAAATACCCGAATTTCACCAGAATCAATATCAATCATACGATTAATACTCTTCAATAAACTAGATTTACCACATCCACTTGGACCGATTAAAACAATACATTCACCTTCGTTGATGTTTAAATCAATCCCACGCAATGCCTCTTGTTTATCATATTTCTTTGTAACATTTCTTAATTGAATCATATTAATCACCTTTATTCTTAGGTCTGTTTCTTAATAACTCAATGATAGGAATTAATACAGCTGCAGAAAGTCCTGCCGCAAACCCATTATTATAAAGATTTAGACCACCATGAAGATATCCAACATTCAAGACTACTGAGGAATGAACAAATCCTGCCACAATACCCCAAAACCAACCATATTTTCCAGCAATTGGCGCAAGTGCAGTACCAAATAAAGCAGCTAATTGAATCCCTGGATCATTAATATAAAATACTTTCAAAATAGATCCAATAATAACACCTAGGAAGATTGGAAGAATATTTCTAGGATGTTTCCCAAATAAACTGAATCCTGCAATCGTATAAATTCCACTAATTGTAGGTCCATTTAACTCCCCATTAATGAGTAATATGTATAAGGTAGAAAGAATTCCACATAAACCCATATTTATCAAAGAGACCCCATATCCTTCTAATTGAATAAAATCAGTGATTAGTTGACCCGAATGTTTAAGAATATTAGGATAATTCTTAAAAGTTTTATGATTAAGAAAATAGCCAAGAATTAGTATCAATGAAAACAAAGTAAATAGAAATATACTTAATGATAGATTATTCCCACTTGTCCAAATGAGTTGTGATTTAGGAACATATCCAAATGACCTAAAAATTGATACAAATACAAGCCCAGCCATTCCCGCAGAAAATCCAATATTATACAAATTAAAGCCTTGATGTACATTGATTAAAGAATATCCTAATGGGGCAATGATAAATCCAAGTAAAATTCCTAGTACAATAGCAAAAGGAATACTTATAAAAATAGGTAAATGATTAGAAAAAATAATCTCTGATATAGCAGGTGCCATTGCAGTTCCAAACAAAGCAGGTACGATAAATTTGTTAAAAGGTTCATTTTTATATCTTGAGTATAGATACGTCCCAAATAAAATAATCCAAATATTGAGTATGTTCTTACCAAACAACGCAAACCCAGCAATTGTAAATAACGCAGCGATAATTGGACCTGTTAATTCTTGTTTAATTCGATGAAGCAAATAGAGACAAGCTAATGTCACAAGTCCGGAGTTTATAAAAGCTGCACCCATGTTGGCTAATCCTATATAATCGGTTATCAAGGTTGATGGTAATGATATTATTTTTATTAATCCATTTATGATTTCAGTTAAACTATTCTGTGTTAATCCAAAGATAATTTGGGCAAATGAAAATGCGAATATAAGCGTATATCTATTATCAAAGCGCTTGAAATCCTTCATGTGTCCTCCAGAACTTATCGCGATAATCCCATTCTTACTTTTATTTTTTCTTCTATTACTTCAAATATTATATCTGATGTTAATGCCATAAAAACAACAGGAATACTACCTAAAAGAATTAAATCTGCTGCAGATTGAGATAATCCCAAGAAAATGATTGATCCCAATCCACCTCCACCAACCAATCCCGCTAAAATGGTATTCCCTATACTCTGTACTAATGCAATTCGAATACCAGAAATGATAAGAGGAAGAGCTAAAGGAAATTGAATTTTAAACATAATTTGGGTTCGATTAAGCCCTAATGCATACGCACTATCCATGATAGAAGGTTCTATTTGTTTAAGTGCTGTATAAGTATTACTCGTTATCGGCAACAAAGCATATAACGTTAGTATAATAAAAGATGGGAGAAATCCAATACCTTTTATTCCTAAATCTCTTAAGAATGGAAATTGACTACCAAGATACGACAAAGGAATCATGATAAGCGCAATCAAAGAAAGAGTTGGCGCGACTTGGAACCCATTGATAAATCCCATAATCCATTCACGTAATTTCTCATGTTTTGTACTTTGATAGGCGAAAAATATACTTGGAATAATCGCAAATAATAATGAACTAATCGCAAGTGTTAAATGTCGAAAAAACTCTGCGTTAAACGTTTCTCGTCGATTAATGAATTCTCTACTTAATCCAAGCATCGGAAATAAATTAAAAATGAATGCAGTTAAAACTAGAAATAAACTCATAAAAATCTTTATTTTAGGATATTTCTCTGTACTTAATAGGATAATAACACCCATAATTGTTAGATACGCAGAAATATGTAAACTTATTCGAGCTATTGTTTCATCATAATCTCCAATAAACTGAAATGCTTGAATACGATAAATCAAATACACTGGCAATAAAATTAAGAATAAACTTCTAATAATACTTAGAAATCTATTTTTTCTATTGATAATATAAGAAATAAAAAATAGTGCTAATAAAAAGAATTCGAAAGTAAAAATATTCACACTATAAAAATCATTTCCATTCAGGATCCGATTTGGTTTAAATGTTCCAACCGGAAGGAAAAATAGTGTTAGTATGAGTAGATTTCCTAAGACCTTTCGAATCGTATCTTTCATTATTGAATAAAATTATTTTCTTCTAAATAGGTTCTCGCTACTTCAGCCGCATCTTTTCCATCATAAGCGACTTGAGCATTTAAATTCTGTAAGACTTCAAGTGTTAGTGATTCAAAAATAGGTTTCAATAACGTTTCTATTTCAGGATACATATCTAGTACTTCTTTACGAATTACTGGAGCTGGTAAGTATACCGGTGGAATGTGTTTTGGATCGTCTAATACAACCAAATCTAACTTATCAAGTGCACCATCGGTACCATACACCAGTGATGCATTAACTCCATTCGTTTTTTCTGCTAATGCTTTTAACATCTCAGCCGTATTCCCAGAAGATAGTGCAATGATTTGATCATTGGTTAATTTAAATCCATATGCTTCTTCATAACCCAATAAGCCCATTGGATTTTCGACAAAACTTGAAGCTGCAATCAATTTAAACTCATTTCCAGCATTGATGTAAGCCGCTAGTTGAGCCATATCAGTTATATTATTTGTTTCCGAGAACTCTCTTCTTACCGCAATTGATTCTGTATTGTTTGCAGGAGAAGGTGTTAGCCAAACGATATTGTTTTTCTCAAAATCTAATTCAGCAGTAAATTCATACCCTTTAACAGGATCATTCCATATACTCGTATCAGTCGCATCTTCAGGATGATAATATTGACCTGAACCGGTATAATCCACTACAAGATCAACTTCATTATTTTCAAGTGCAGCTCTGAGAATATCAGGCGTGCCAAAATTGATACGATCAATTGTTTTTATTCCATTCGCATTCAATACTTGTAATATTATTTGTCCCAATACTGAACCTTCAGAATCAAGCATTGTCGCAATAGTTACAGGTTTCTTCTCTTCAACTATGTTTGTTGTACAAGCAGAAAACAATATGAGTGATAAACATACTATTATAATTGATTTCATTTTTTTCATAGGATACCTCTATTTTCTTAATCATAACATTTTGTTTTATTGTATGGTTACGATAAGCTTAATTAATAAGAATTATAAACTATAATGGTAGGAGTTATGAAAAAAACAATTAAATGGTTTGGATTTACTTTAATAATTCTATTAATACTACCTTATTTTATACCAAAGGATTTTAAGAATGAGATACCAGAGAAACCCTTTGATAATTCACGTTTTTTTACTTTAAATGATATTTCAATACATACACAAATATATCCAAACACGAGTGAATATAAAGGTAAAGTTATCTTAATCCATGGATTAGGCGCATCAACTTCAAGTTTTAGGAATAATGCACCATACTTAAGTGAAAATGGATTCTATGTTGTATCCATAGATTTACCTGCGTTTGGATATAGTTCAAAAGAGCGTGGGATTGATCATTCACAAATCAATCGAGCACAACTAATTTGGCAAGTACTTAATCAAATTGATAAAGAAATGAATAATGATGATCCATGGCATTTAGTGGGTCATTCGATGGGCGGATCCACTATCCTAGCAATGGCTGAACAAAATCCAAGTCAAACTAAAACACTTAATTTAATAGCTGGAGCGGTTTTATCCGATAATAACCAAAATTGGTTAATCAATACTCCACTAGCAGAATGGTTGAAAATAGCATTAAGATATTATTTTATTAATGATAAGCAAATAGAGTCGCTGTTAGAAAGCGCTGCTTCTAAAGAAGTTAGTCAAGAAGATATTCAACGATACATTGAACCACTCAAAGTAAAAGGTACAATAAATGCACTTATTGACTTTGTACGAACATCAGATAATTTCTTAATCTCAGACTTCACACAAAAACAAATTCCAATTAATTTATATTGGGGTAAAAAAGACACCTGGGTTAGTGTCGATTCAATCGATGAAATTATGAAGGTAGTAAATATAAATTCAATTGAACTTTTCGATGAAGGACATTTAGTTCATGAAACATCACCTGAATTTAATGAAATACTAATAAAACATTTAATTAGTCCTTAGAATAAGCCTTAATTAATGCTTGCGTCCCAAGAGAAGCATAACCTTCATTCGCAATTTTTTCATATTTGGATAAAACATCTTTTACAACACTTAGATCAAGATGTTCATTTTCTGCTTCTTCACACACGAGTTTTAAATCCTTAATAAAATGATGAATGTAAAAGCCTGGATTATAATCTTGTTTCAATATTTTGGGGCCATTATTTGAAAGTTGCCAAGAACCCGCTGCCCCACCTGAAATCGCTTGTAGAATTCGATTTTCATCCAAACCTTTTGATTGAATATAAGAGATTGCCTCAGTTACTGCCGCAATGTTCCCCGCAACAACAATCTGATTTGCCATCTTACAATGCTGTCCCGAACCATGTTCACCAATGTAGGTAATAAGTTTACCCATTAATTGAAAATACTCCAATGCTTCATCATAATCCGACAAATGTCCACCGACCATAATTGAAAGTGTCGCATTACGTGCACCTACATCTCCACCTGAAACTGGCGCATCTAATAAACGCACCCCTTTTTCACGTGCTTTATTTGCTAATTCAATCGCTAAGGAAGGTGCTGAGGTAGTCATATCTATGCATAAAGCATTTTCCTTACAATGATTAAATATTCCATAATCTGCACAATATACTTCATTGACATCTTTAGGATAGCCCACCATTGTAAAAATGATATCCGCATCACTAACAGTTTCCTGAATAGAGTCACATATTTTAGCTTTATCTTTAAGATTTAACATTTTCTCTTTTGAACGATTATAGACGTTACAAGAATAACCCGCATTGATTAGATGGCTTACCATCGCATTTCCCATAACTCCTGTCCCAATCCACGCTATTTTTTTCATTGCTTTACCCTTTTTTATTTATTATAACATGATGCAAATTATCAGAATCTAGACTATAGTAAGAATAGGAGATAATTTATGAAATGGATCAATCATCTTTTTAATAGGAGTAAACCAGTTATATTCTGTATACATGGATTTGGTGTAAGAAGATCACATGAATTTGATGAACTAAAGCATTATTTTGATCAATTAGGTTATACCATTATCATACCTGAAATATATGATCAAACCATTATGGATGATATAGACCCAAATGAATGGTTAAATCGTGTTGAACAACCGTTAAAAGAACTTATTAACCAAAAAAAGAAAATATGCATTGTAGGTTTCTCCATGGGCGGAGTTATCGCATCTCATTTCGCATCAAAATATAAAATAGATCGATTAATATTACTTGCTCCAGCTTTTGAATATATTACTGTCAAAGCTATTCTTGATACAGTTGAAGGTGTAGCACGTAATATTATTAAGAAACCTGAGATTTATACATCAGATTATCCACCTTTACCTGATCATTTTACTTCTACTTTTAGAGAAATCGTTTCTAGATGTAAAGAATCAATTAAACACATCAGTTCACCTATTTTGATAATTCATGGAACTCAAGATGAAACGATTCCATTAAGAAGTAGTGAATATGCTTATGACTCGATTTATCACTTAAATAAGCGATTAATTATATTAAAAAATGTTAATCATAAAATACTCGATGATATCAATTATAAACAGGATGTATTATTTATTATCGAACAATTTATATTAAATAAGTTATTAAAGATAGACTATTAAATAAAAAACCTTTGAAATTAATCAAAGGTTTTTTATGTGTTTTACCTTCATTATCGCGAGAGGTAAGAATGCTCGATCATTTACGGAAACCAAACATAAGATTTAAGAACGGCCAACATAGAATATAAAGTAAGATGAACCCAATTAACTCCGTAATACCATCCAATAGTACGAAGTTTATTATCACGATTGGAATAAAGAATATGAGTGTAAAGAAACTCGTTTTGTGTCTTACACCACATTCTGAACAAACATGATAATCAACTTTTGGAGAAATTATCATATCGATAAGCCCAATTTTATGACCACAATTTGTACATTTCTTATTCATCGCAACCAACTTTCATTTCTATTCCATTCTTCTGTTTAGGATTTACCCACTAAAAACTAAACATCTTTGATTGAATCTATACATCAAACATAACACCTAAATAGTAAGTGATATGGCTACCTGGGGGGAAGAACCATATTTCAGAACCCGACTTAGCTATTTATTTCCCTAATTTCTATGAATTAGATTTTAGGATGAACCCAGTCCAACGGACTAACAACGGGACTACCAACTGATACAAATCCAAACGATAATAAACATAATAATGTGACTACCATTAATTTCTTCATTAGATACGCTCCTTTGTTAATCTAATTATAAGCGTTATTTTCACACTTTTTGTCTATTTATTCCCCCTATTTTTCGATATTAAATTGAATTTTTTCGATTTTTAAGCGACAAACATCATTTTCGTGTAAAATAGATGTATGCAACACTTACCTTATTCCAAAATCATTCGAATCTACCGTGAAAAAGAAAAACTAACCTTAAGACAGCTTTCTGATATTACCTTTTTTGGTTTTCAAACATTGTCAAAATATGAAATAGAATTAATTCCTCTATCAGATGAGAACTTTGAAGTTATCGCTAAAGCAGTAAAAATTGATTATACTTTCGTTTATTACATCAATGAAAACTTAAAATATGATCTTGATCATTTATATGAATGTATCGTATATGATTACTCAGACGAAATTGAAGATTTAGTAAGAAGAATTAGAAAAGCGGAAGAGTATATTTATTATTCTGATTTATATCACTATTTTATTGTATTATTGTTTTCACTTGATATTATCAATGGCAACCCTGATTCTAAATATCTTGATGAAATTCAACATTTAAAGGAACATATAGATTCTAACTTAATCCAAATCTTTTATGATTACTTTGCCATACACACAAGCAGACAAGGTAAACTTTCAGAGGCTATTGATATTATTAATCGTGCGATTAGCTTGGGTAAACGCACCTTAATTTCTGCTATGTTACATTATCATGCCGGTTTACTAAATTCTATACAGGGTAATCTAAAGACATCTTTGGAACACAACTTAGAAGCTGAACACTTATTCATTCAAGAACATAATCATATTCGTCTAATAAGTGTTCAAACGAATATTGCTACAATCTATGCAAGACAAAAAAATTTAGATCAAGCCCTTGAAATCTATAATCGATTATTAAAAGAAGCTATTCGTTCTAAAAACTTTGATATAGAAATAGTAACTCGATACAATATTGCTTGGTATTTAAAAATAATGAATCGATTCGTTGAATCGAATCAGATTATCAGTGAAATTGAAGTAATTAGTCCTCTTACCATAAATGGTTATTACATTAAAGCAAGTAATCTTGTTGATATGAGTAAAGGTAAACTAGCACAGGAAATTATTGATAAATGTTTGAAACAACCATTAGATCCATTATTCAAATTAAAATTCGAGTTATTAAATTATGAGAATAATCGAAACTTGAATGAGGATTACTGTTCAATATTAAAAGAATTCTTAAACAAAACAAAGTTATCTTATGATTATGAAAATACAGAATTTGTCTTAGATAAACTTATTGATTATTATGAGTCCAAATTTAGCTATAAAATTGCGAATCAATATCTAAAAGAAAAAATACAGCTAATCGAAAATAAATACTCAAAATAAAAAGTCACCTTTCGGTGACTCAGACTGTCGACAAATTAGTCGATGGTCTTTTTTTAATTGATAGGGTTATTATGTGACATGGTAAAATAGAGGTATCAAGAGGGCTTGCGAATGATAACGAAAACGAACCAAAAAGCACATGAGATGAGTATGATCATCTTAGAGACGTATGTCCCAGAAAATCACTTATTACGGAAAGTTGATCAGTCGATTGACTTCCGTTTTATTTATGACTTAGTTGAACCCCTATACTCTAAAATAGGACGTCCAAGTATTGATCCAATCCAGTTGTTTAAGTTACTCTTTATCAATCATTTGTATGGATATAACAGTATGCGAAGAACGATAGAAGAAACGAAAGTCAATCTAGCTTATCGATGGTTTATTGGATTAGGGGTTGAAGAATCTGTTCCCCATTTCTCAGATTTCTCAAAGAATTATACGCGTAAGTTCAGTCAATTGATTGAAGTGATTCATCCGATAACAGGCGTGTTAGAAACGAAGAGTGTATTCGCAGCGGTATTCGATCGTATCTTAAGCCAAGCGTATCATAAAGACTTTATTCGAGCCGCTCACATCTATATGGATTCAACACATATTAAAGCGAATGCGAATAAACGTAAATCAGAAGATGTCCAAATCATGGAAGAACGTAAATCCTATCAAGACGCGTTAGATCAAGAGTGTGATGCCTATAGTGATCAAAAAGGAATTAATCGAGCACAAGGAGTCGAACCAGACGTTAAACGAATTAAACAGAGTACCGTTGACCCAGAAAGTGGAAACTTTCATAAGGGTGAACATGAGAAACAGTTCGCTTACTTAGCACAAACCACCTGTGATCAAAATGGATTTGTGTTAGGGGTAAAAGTCAATCCAGGGAATCTTCATGATAGTCGAACCTTCACCCCTGCTTTTGATGAAGTTCATCAAGTCTTTGGAAAATTGATTCGAAGTGTGGGAGTCGATGCAGGGTATAAAGTCCCACATGTCGCACGCGAATTGATTGAACGAAAGATTACACCACTCATGCCGTATACCCGTCCTAAGGGAAAGAAGAATAATGAAGAAGAGCTTAAAGTGGTGAAGAATGAGTTTGTGTACGATGTGAGTGCCGATGTTTATGTTTGTCCGAATGGAAAGATTCTAACGCCAAGAAGTATTAGTAAAGAAAACGGATATATCACCTATCGATCCTCTTCTAAGGACTGTAAGCATTGTCCACTCAGAGATCATTGTTTAACGAAGAATAGTCCAACTAAAACCGTTCAAAGACATCTCTGGCAATCGTATCTCGATGAAGTCGAACTGATTCGTCGAACACAGTATCATAGTCAATACTATGCGTTACGCAAACAGACGATCGAGCGCAACTTTGGGGGTGGGAAAGAACAGTATGGATTACGCTATACCCGATATTGGGGATTGAAGAAGGTACAAGATTATCTGTATCTGCTTTTCGCTTCAATGAATATCAAAAAAATCGCTTTATGGAGTTCTAGAAGTTCTTCATATTCTCTCTTAAACAGGTTTTATACACGAATTAAATCGAATTTAAACCAAAGAAAAACGGAGTTAAAGTTTCAATTCAACTTTTAACCCCGTATTTGTCTACAGTCTGAAGAGGCTGTAACGAATAAACAGCTTTGAATAGAAGACAAATGAAAAGGTCCAGGCAAACGCTTGGACCTTTTCTAGTATAATTTAGGTATGGAAAATAT
>JAJZTY010000008.1:0-10508 GCA_021847325.1 Bacillota bacterium | reverse complement strand
GAAAGAATCGCAAATGCGATTCTTTCTTTTATGCTTTTACTAATGATCTTCGATATTTCCACATATGATATTGATAATGTATAAAGCATCCAATGCAGAATCCCATCAATGCGATAGTTGATGCTAAGAATACCATTATCGCAAAAATATAGCTTAATAACATTTGATTAATAATAAAACTAATAAATGCTAAACTAAACATACTTAAAGCAAGTATTTGATTAAATCGTTGTTGTGCTTTATCCTCTTGAATGTAGTCAAACATAGGCTTCTTTAAGAATTTCTTTCCAATAACAAATAAAGGATTATAGTTAATCAAAACTGAAGTTAATCCAATAATTATGGGAAGTACTAAAAACACTAAATGACTTGTTAATAAATATAATATTGCATGTGTCGCAACGAACGTTTGATTCATTCTTACAAGTGGTCTTGGAATTGTATTCATCTTTATCTCCTGTTACATACTATTTAAATATGTATTGTATGTTATTATATAGAAAATATTGAATACGTCAATAATAATGCATAAAAAAACGACCTTTTAAAGTCGTTATCCTAATAATTCAATTTCTGTATTGATACTATTTCTCTTTAAATGTTTTTCTTTTTCTAATACCAATGTATCATAACGTTCTACTTTTCGATCAAGTCGATTAAGCGTTATTTGCATCTCGTGCATTCTTTCTTTAAGTAATGTTCTTTGATCAATAAGTAAGCTTCTTCTTTTCTCTAAAGTAGAATCTCCTTCTTTAAACAGTTTTACATACTCAGATAAAAAATCTATGCTTAATCCCGCACTTCTCATGCATTTTATAAATTCAATCCACTTACAATCTTCTTCAGTATAATTTCTTATTCCGCTAGCCTTTCGTTGTATCGTGGGGATTAATCCAATCTTCTCATAATATCTAAGAGTATCTTGTGTTAATTCAAATCTTTCGCATACTTCTGCTATTGTCATAAATATTCCCTCTTATTTAAAACTATTCTAAACCCTAGAGTTAGGTCTAAGTCAAGTATTATAAATTTCACTATAGTTTATTCGATTAAAGTGATAGGATATTATATGATTAAAATCAAATAGAAAGAATATATATGTTCAGTAAACAAGCTCTCAATAAACTTATCTTACCTTTATTTCTTGACCAATTACTCTTAGTTTTAGTAAGCATTATATCTACAATGTTACTTTCATATGCTGGAGAAGCAGCTGTTTCGGGTGTATCTTTGGTTGAAATGGTTAATGTTTTATTGATTAATATCATGACAGCCATCGCAATGGGTGGAGCTGTTGTAGTTGCACAATTTATAGGTAGTCAGAATATTTTTACTGCTAGGAAATCCGCTGGGCAAGTTGTGTTAATTACTTTTATAATATCAATCATTTTCATGTTAGTGATATTAGGGTTTAATCAACTTATATTAAATCTATTATTCGGTAGTGTTGATGCAGAGGTTATGCAAGCTGCGACAATTTATTTCATATTATCGTGTTTAAGTTATCCCTTCTTAGCATTATATAACACAAGTGCTGCACTTTTTAGATCTATGGGGAACTCACGTGTTCCTATGATGGCTTCTATGTTGATGAATGGTCTCAATATTTTCGGTTTTTATTTAGCAATATTTATCTTTAAATCAGGAATTATGGGTGTTGCTATCGCAACCTTACTTTCAAGAGCATTAGCATCACTTGTATTAGTTTCTATAAACTTTAATAAGAATAATTTAATCTATCTTGATTTCAAATCTATTTTCTCTTTTGACTTATCCATTATTAGGAAAATCCTTTCTGTTGCTATTCCAAACGGAGTAGAAAATGGAATAACTCAATTGGGTCGCATCTTACTCGCAAGCATTATCGCATTATTTGGTACCGCTCAAATCACTGCAAATGGGATTACAAATAGTCTTGGAATGTTTGCGATTAGTTATGCGACGGCTATAAATTTTGCGATTATTACTGTGGTAGGTCAATGTACAGGAGCCAAAGAATTCGAGCAAGCTGAATATTATATACGTAAATTATTAAAACAAGCTCAGTTAATGACAGTTATCATCGCACTATCTCAAATAGCATTGTTATCTTGGATTTTAAATCTATATACTATTTCTGATGAAGCAAGACAAATTACTTTCTATTTAATGATTTTACATAATGTTATGACGATGTTAATTTGGCCACCAGCATTTACATTATCGAATGGATTAAGAGCTGCAGGTGATGCAAGATTTACGATGAATGTATCAATTATTGCGATGTTCGCTTTTAGAATTACAAGTGCTTATATTTTGGCAATCGGTTTAAATCTTGGAGTGTATGGTGTTTATCTTGCGATGGGAATTGATTGGATTTATCGAACATTTATACAGGTTAGAAGACTTAATAATGGTAAATGGAAGAGTGCTGCATTAGTTTAAATTTGTACATTTAAGTGCTTCAAGTTAATATTTCATGTTAAATTATGGTATATTTAAATCAAGGAGAATAATATGAAAAAAGAACTACTTGAATTAGCATTAGACCAAATTAATTATGAATTTGAATCAAGTTATCTCTATCTTTCTATGTCAGCATGGGCTCAAGATAATGGATATCCAGGAACAGCAAAATGGATGGAAAAACAAGCTGAAGAAGAAATCACTCATGGTAAAAAGATGATGCATTTCTTGCAAGAAGTAAACGAAAAAGTTATTCTAACTCCAATTGCAGCTGGACCAGTTGATTTCCCAGGATTCATCGAATTATTTAAGTTATCACTAGAACACGAGAAGAAAGTAACTGCTCGAATTGTTAAACTTTATGAAGAAGCTACAGCTGCTAAAGAATATGCTCTAGCAAACCTCTATTCTTGGTTCATTGATGAACAAGTTGAAGAAGAATCTACTTTAGTCGATATCATTACTCGATTAGAAAAAGTTCCTACACCAATTGGTGTAATGATGATGGATGATCGTCTAGGACAAAGAGCATAATAGACACTGCAAAGTGTCTATTTTTTATTTATTACCGAGTTTATCCAAGTTGGTGCATAAGGAGATACACAACCTTTAATGACCTTCATCGACTTATATACACCTAGCTTTTCTCCAATAGAAATACAACGTTGAGTAAATGATTTATTTTTGATTCCTATTTCAGATAAACACCGATTCATCGTAAATTGAATCATTGAGTCAGCTTGAGCTAGATTATCTTCGATTATATTTAGTATCTTATCGACTTGGTTATCATTTAACTCATTATTATGATTCATCAAAATAGCAATATTCCAAGCAACACGTTTGAGTCTTACATCTTTATCTACAACCCATATATCAAACAATTCTATTTGATTTTTATGTTCATATAATCTAAAACTAAGTTCATCGATAACAGAACCTGTTTCAGTTGATTCTATGAGTTTAACAAACAGTGAAGTGTCAATTTTAGTTAAGTCAAAAATATTACACGCGATTATTCTTGCTTCAAAAATATTTGTGTTCCAAAGTTCTAATGCGAGTTCATGATGAATTTTTATTTTTGACGATAGTTTTCTTAAATCACCTAAATTAACACCGAGTATCTCTTCTTTTACGCCTTGTTTAACATACATATTCTTTCTTTTTTCAACAGCTAAATTATTTAATTCATTAAGAATACTAGTTAATGGTTTTTCCATAATGATTCTCCATTAAGTTTATCCTATCACCACAAACAATTAATGTCGCTAAATATGAATTAAAAATACACTTATGTAAGTGTATTTATTAATTTTATTTACTTAATTTTACTTCGTCGTATGTCTTTAATGCGCTTGAACGTTCAGATGAACGAGCGAAATTCGTAACATTTGATGTAGCTCTAGTTTGATGAATAATTGTACCTGCACCACCAACACATCCACCTGGACAAGCCATTCCTTCCAATAAGTAATTGTCACGTTTACCAGCTTTCGCTAGCAACAACATCTTCTTACAATTATGCAATGTTTCAGCTTTTTCAACTTTTACGACACGATCAGGATCAATTCTTCGAATAACATTTTCAACCGCATTTAATACCCCACCTGATATGGCAAATCCACGACCATCAACAGACGCATGATTTAATTTCTGAGTAGGTTCTAGTTTCGCTAGATCAATTCCTCTAGCCACAAACATCGCATTGATTTCTTCGTATGTTATTACAAAATCAACACTTTTGTGAACATCCATATAGGCAGCTTCAAACTTCTTAGCTGAACATGGTCCTACAAACACAATCTTTGTATTAGGGAATGTTCGACGTAAGTAATTCGCTGTTTCAACCATTGGAGATGAAGAATCTGATACACAATATTTCTTATCACCTAATTCTTTTTGAGCGACTTGAAGCCATGCTGGGCAACATGAAGTCGCTAAGAATGGTTGATCAAGTGGAACATGCTTTAAGAAGTGTCTTGCTTCATCAACGGTGGTAATATCTGCACCATATGCAACTTCACCAACATCATCAAAACCTAGTTGTAATAAACCTTCCACAACTTGGTCTGGAGTAACCTTATCCCCAAATTGTCCAACAAAAGCAGGCGCAATGATGGCACATACTTCATCAGGTCCTTTTAGTGCATCGACTAATTGATAGATTTCTGATTTATCGACAATTGCGCCAAATGGACAAGCAACCATACACATTCCACAACTTACACATTTATCTGTCACTATAACTGCACGATCTTCTGAATCCTTGGTAATCGCATTGACTCCACAAGCCACATTACATGGTCTCTCATTTTTTACAATAGAACCATATGGGCAAACATCATAACACTTACCACATTTTATACACAGTTCTTGATCAATATATGCATGTTTATCAATTAAACTAACCGCATTAACAGGACATACTTCAACACAAGGATGAGCTAAACAGCCATGGCAAGCATTTGTCACAAAGAAGCTTTTCTCAGGACATTTTTCACATGCTTGAGGTATAACTGTGACTAAATTTCTTGAAACCATTTTCTTGCGTAATTGTTCGAGATCTTCTTCAATAAAATGCTCATCAAAACGAGTTCCCATTTCCATATTCATGGCAGCTTTAATTCTGGATCGAACAATTTCTCTTTCAATCTCAACTGTTTCACGATAATTAGGAGCACCATCAACTAATATCTCATTAGGTATATTTTCAATCTGTTCTTTAGTCCAATCTTCATATGCCGCAACAGTTATACTTTTAAATATTTCATTTCTTAAAAATTTTACGGTAGTGAATACGCCACGCATACATTACCCTCCTATGTTAATTTAAGTTTACTCCTCTACTTGAAGCTAAATCAAGGTATTTTAAAAGTAATTATCAAAATAAAAGATCGTTAAGCGATCTTATATTAATTCAAAACCAGCAGTGAAATGACGAAGCGAAACAATCGGACCTTGATAGACTAATTTTAACCCTTTATACGATTTTCGATTCTCATAAATATAGCCTAATGCATTCGCTATACAATCCATATGATCATTCGTATAAACTCTTCTTGAAATCGCTATTCGCATTGTTTCTAGCTCTGGCCAAACATCTTTGCCAGTGATAGGATCCTTACTACCAAATGCACAAGCTCCTAACTCTACAGCTCTTATTCCAGCTTCTTCATACAAAGCCACAACCAATCGTTGAGCAGGAAATTCATGTTGAGGAATATGATCAAAGAAACGTTTCGCATCTACATAAACACCATGTCCACCTGTCGGTTCAATAATTGGAACACCTCTTAATTTGAGTTGATTACCTAAGTATTCAACCTGTTTAATTCGATAATCCAAGTAATCAAAATCACATACTTCTCTCAACCCAACCGCAAGCGCTTCTAAATCTCTACCCGCTAATCCACCATAGGTTAGAAAACCTTCATGAACGATGGCCAATTGATTTGCCATTGTGAATACATCTTTGTTTCGAGTTAAAAATAAACCACCAATATTCACTAAACCATCTTTTTTAGCACTCATGACGGCTGTTTCACAATAAGAAACACTCTCTCTTATAATTGATTCAATACTACGATCTTTATATGCTTCTTCACGAGTCTTTATAAAATATGCATTTTCAGCCACACGTGCAATATCCATCACAAAAGGAATATTATATTTCTTCGCAAACTCTGCGGTATCTTTAATATTCTGCATAGAGACTGGTTGTCCCCCGTTATTATTACATGTCACGGTAAGAATAATAACACTAATGGAGTCCAAACCTTTTTCTTTAATAATTCGCTCACACTTGTTTAAATCAATGTTTCCTTTAAATGGCGAAGCTGGACTTGACGCATTTTTACCTTCATCTTTAACTAAATCTTCGACTAATGCACCTAATACTTCCGCATTTCCTCTAAAAGTATCGAAATGCATATTACCGATCGCAATTTTACCTGGTTTTGTATAAAGTTTAGCCAATAAGTAATCCGCTGCTCTACCCTGATGAACAGGTTGTACATACGGAATATCAAATACATCATGAACCGATTTTTCTAACTTAAAGAAACTATCACAACTCGCATAGGACTCATCCCCCATCATAAGTGCAGCCCATTGATTTTTACTCATTGCGGTAGTACCACTATCCGTTAAACAATCTATATACACATTCTCCGCTTTGACTTTAAAGACATTATAGTTTGCTTCTTTTAGCCAATTGATTCGATCTTCTTTAGTCGTCTTCTTTACATGTTCAACCATTTTTATTCTAAATGGTTCTGCTGTTTGAAATCGCATTATTTCTCCTTGTATTGTGTTTTTCTAACTCAATTATCACATCTAAAAATAAACTATACAATTAAAAAAAGAGATTAATTATTCAAAATAGATAAATGTTTTATGGAATGCATTTTCAAGCACTTCTTGTGCTAAAGAATGATCTAATTCTTGTGTCATACCAGAGATACTAATAGATCCTCTAATTTCATTTTGAATAACAATCGGTAATGCTCCACCACTTACACAATATGAAGAATCATTTAATAAATCCTGGTAATCATCTTGATGTTCATAAACAAACATGGAACTCTTACCTGTCTTAATCACTACATTCTCTTTTCCTTTTAAGTAATTATCTTCATTTTTGCCATCCATTAGATACTGAAAAACTAGTTTATCATCCAAACGAATTCTTATCCCAATACGTCTCAACTTTCTTTCTTTTACAATTTTTATCGCATTAATACCCATATTAAATGCTTGTATATGCAGAAATTCACTAAAATTTAATTGTTCATTTTCCATAGTTATCCTCTTACTCATAATCATAGGTTTGTTTTTATAAAAAGTATATAAGTAGAAAGATAATCTTAATATGAATATACTATGTTTAAATCTAATCTTAATAAACAAGGAGGTTTTATGAAAATATCATTAATCATCTTATTATTATTAAGTTCATGTGTTCAAATAAAAGAAGAGCCTACGGTTGAGGAAGAAAAGGAAGTTGTAGAAGAAACGACTGAAATCAAATTTTATCCTCCCGTAGAAACTTATCCAGCCAATACTGAGTTTACACCATTCTTTGATGGTCAAACTCGAATCAGTGGAATTAAGACAGAAACGGAATATACGATTACTATTTTGTCTGAAGGATTAGAATCACCTTGGGGAATTGATACTCTTCCAAATGGCATATTGGTAGTGACTGAGAAATCTGGGACAATAAGACTTATTGAAAACGGGATTGTATCAAACAAAATTAATGTAACGAGTAATATAGAAACGAGTGGTCAAGGAGGATTATTAGATGTATTGGTTAGTCCTGATTTTGATTCAAGTGGTATATTGTTTTTTACACTCGCAGAAAAAACAAATCAAGGATCATTAACAGCTGTCGCTAAGGCAAAACTTTCCATAGATACACAAACGATATCTAACTTTGAAATCATTTATCGTGCAACTCCTTATTATTCAGGGAATAATCATTATGGTAGTAGAATTGTGTTTGATGATGAAGGTAATTTATTTGTTTCAACAGGTGATCGTCAGAGCTTAGAAACACGTCCCAATGCACAAAAACTGGATAATGGACATGGTAAGATTTTACACATCGATATTGTGGGGAATGCATTAAACACTAATCCTTATTATAATGATTCAAATGTTCATCATGAGATATATTCGATCGGTCACAGGAATATTCAAGGTTTAGCCATTGACCCAATAACAGGAGATTTATGGGCAAATGAGATGGGACCTCAAGGTGGAGATGAACTCAATCGGATTGAATTGGGTAAGAATTATGGTTGGCCTATTATCAGCTATGGGGAAGAATATAGTGGTTCTCCGGTTGGTGAAGGAATACGTTCAAAGGATGGACTCGAACAACCTGTCTATTATTGGGATCCTGTAATTGCGCCAGCTGGAATGATTTTCTATAATTCCAATGTCATTAAGGAATGGGAAAATAACTTATTTATAAGCGGTTTAAGAGGTCAACACATAGCCCGATTACTCATTAAAGACAATAAAGTAATTGGCGAAGAAAGAATTGCCGAAAGTGAAGGACAACGATTTAGAGATATAACAGTTGGAATCGATGGAGCTTTGTATACGATTACTGATTCTGGAAGAATTTATCGAATTGGAAAGTAAAGGGTGATAAGACTATATCACCCTTTTATATATCCTTGATTCCTCACCCCAAGGATGATACCCTTGAGCAAGATAGTTAAAACCAAACTTTTCATAATATCCAACATGATCTGAACATAAAAATAGTTTGTCGAATCCAGCTTTTTTTGTATCTATGATTGCTCGATCAATGAGTAGTTTTGAATAGTTATTCCCACGATATTTCGATTCAATATATAATGCACATAATCAAGGAAATAAATCCATTCGACTAATAAAATCATTTGTAATTAACCCAACACAACCAACTATTATTTCATCATCAAATAGTAAATACCATTGTGGTAAACCATTATCAGACTCTATACAATTTGAAATACAATTTTCATATACTCTTATTGATTTTGGATTAGCCCAAATAGATTGAAAGTATTTAATTGCCGCTTCAATTATTTCTGGATTATCTCTTACAGATACTACGTGCATATTTTACCTCATTATTTACAAATAATTATATCGTTATATGGTATCATAAAACAAATTAATCGAAGGAGTTTCATATGAACAGTCAAGAATACATCCAAGAGATTATCACTCAAGTAGAAAAGCGCAATCCGAATGAAGTTGAATTTAATCATGCGGTTAAAGAAGTTTTAAACTCTTTAGAACCTTATTTCAACCGTAATCCACATTTAATAAATAAAGGTATCCTAGAAAGAATTGTAGAACCTGAAAGACAAATCTATTTTAGAGTCGCATGGCTTGATGATTTAGGAAAAGTACAGGTTAATCGTGGTTTCAGAGTTCAATTTAATTCAGCACTAGGTCCATACAAAGGTGGATTAAGATTTCATCCAAGTGTTAATCAAAGCATCATAAAATTCTTAGGATTTGAACAGATATTTAAGAACGCACTAACAACCCTACCAATGGGTGGTGGTAAAGGTGGTTCAGATTTTGATCCTAAAGGAAAATCAGATAATGAGATTATGCGTTTTTGTCAGGCATTTATGTCAGAACTCTATCGGCACATTGGTTCAGATGTTGATGTACCAGCTGGAGATATTGGAGTAGGTGCAAGAGAGATCGGTTATATGTATGGATACTATAAAAAAATACAGAATCTTCATACACAAGGAGTATTAACAGGTAAAGGAATTCTATATGGTGGCTCATTAGTACGAACTCAAGCAACTGGATATGGTTTAGTTTATTTTGTAGAGAATATGTTAAACGATATCAATGAAACATTTAAAAATAAGCAAGTTGTAGTATCGGGATCAGGTAATGTGGCTATATATGCGATTGAAAAAGCACAAAGCTTAGGGGCCAAAGTAATCGCATGTTCAGATAGTAATGGTTATATCTATGACAAGAATGGGTTAGATTTGAATGTGATTAAAAAAATTAAAGAAGTAAATCGTGGACGTATTTCAGATTATCTTATTGATATTCCAAATGCGACCTATGTGGAAGGATTTAGAAACATATGGTCTATTCCATGTGATATCGCATTACCTTGTGCAACACAAGATGAGCTTGATTTAGATGGCGCTCAACAATTAGTTAAAAATGGCTGTAAAATTGTAGCTGAAGGGGCAAATATGCCGTGTACTCAAGAAGCAGTTAATTATTTCTTGAAGCATTATGTCTATTTTGGACCAGGGAAAGCTGCTAATGCTGGAGGAGTTGCGACATCTGGCTTAGAAATGAGTCAAAATAGTTTACGTTTAAGTTGGACATTTGAAGAAGTAGATCAAAAACTTAAACAAATCATGAATGAAATTTATCAAAGTGCTAAGACGACTGCGGTTAATTATAATGATCCAAATAACTTAGTATTAGGTGCTAATATTGCTGGGTTTAATAAGGTTGCACAAGCCATGTTAGCTCAAGGGATTCTATGAGAGGCTGTAACGAAATAGAATAAT
>JAJZTY010000091.1 GCA_021847325.1 Bacillota bacterium | reverse complement strand
AATTCTTGAGAACATAGATGTTAAACATAAATTCTGGAAGGAAGTTTCCGAACTAGTACGTGAAGATGCGATATTATGTAGTAATACATCAGGTCTAAGTATTACTAAAATTGCAGAAGCTGTTAAACACCCTGAACGCTTTGCGGGTATGCATTGGATGAATCCTCCGCATATTATCCCTCTTATTGAAGTTATTCAAGGTCAATTAACGAGCGATTCTACGGTTGATACGGTATATGAGCTAGCGCTAAAACTTGAAAAGAAACCAGTTAAAGTTAAAGATGCGCCTAGTTTTGTATTAAACCGCATCCAACAAGCAATTTTAAGAGAAGCTTTATATATTGTTCAAGAAGGTATAACAACACCTGAAGGTGTTGATGATGTGATGAAGTACGCATTAGGATTTAGATATGCTGTGTTTGGTCCATTTGAAATCTGTGATTTAGGTGGATTGGACATTCATAATAATATTTCAAAGTATACTTTCCCTGATTTATGTGATTATAAAGAACCATTTGGTTTAATTAAGGAATGTGTTGATCAAAATCGTTTAGGCGTTAAAAATGGTGCAGGATTCTACGATTACTCGAATGGTAGAGATGAAGAAGTCATTCGATATCGTGATAAGATGTTTACATTGCTTGCTAAGACTTTATTTGAACAGGATAAATAATTGATTAAGGACTTTATAAGTCCTTTTTTCTATCTGAGCATTTTTCTAGGATATTGTTTTTATTGAGATTACACTGTTTGCATATAGGAGATTCATATGAGAACAGTTCAAGACGTATTAGATCAATATAAATTAGCTGTATATAACCAAGATATTAGTCTTTTTATGGATTTATATGATGATTCAATTCATATCTTTGATAGTTGGAATTCGTGGGAGATTAAGTCAAAATTAGATTGGAATAAAGTTATTGAGAACTGGTTTAGTGGATTAAGGCGAGATGGATCAACTTTGACAGTAAGTTTTGAAGATTATGCAATTCACGAAGATGATTCAGTAGCGTTTATTCATACATCCATTCGTTTCTCAGAGTTTAATTCACATAATATTGAATTTAGACATCTCACAAATCGCTTTACATTTGGATTAATAAAGAAAAATGATGATTGGAAAATCATTCATGAACATTCTTCATTACCTATTGATTCAGATCAAGGAACAGGATTATTTAACCTAAAGTAGATAAACTTTATTTTTAATATTTGTAATATTTTTTACTTATTTAAAGTTTTAAATCGTCATTGTAGCTTGTCTGAAATAAAATCATCTATTAGAGTTTTCTTCATGAAACAAGAAGTACTCTCTAGATCTCTGGATAGTTGAATAGCTGTTGGTTTATCAATGTACCCTTTTAAATAAGCTCGCCCAATTATACCTAAAGTCCCTGAAATTTTGACATTATATGTTGCACAAGCTTTTCTAACTAAACCATCATTACTAGTACAGAAGTATATATTTTCATGCGCGATTGAAATAGCAATTCTATCTCCAATTGATAATTTTTTGAATTTAGTATCATTGGTTAGTTTATTAAATAAATATAACCCCTCTTCTCTTGTAATATCTTCAAGAATATAATTATTGTTTTTGATCAACTCTTTGATTTCTATTTGAACTTCCTCTTCGTAAATATATCTAGGTATTATAACTTTTGTAGAAACCATAAACAAAATATCTAATCGGCCTAATTCATATAGATCAATTAGCACATTATTATCAACGACTAAAATTAGCTCATTACAGGTGAATATACAACTCATCTGAGTCTCGCCATTTCTTTAATAGTTTTCTAGTTTCGATTATATCTAGTCCCAGAACTTCTGATATCTTGTTAGCACTAATATTTTCATTAAAATACAAATCTTTTATGTTATTAATTAATCTTTTATTCTTTAATTCTAACGAAAGTTCATCAAGTGGAAATTCTTCAGCTTTCATTAAGTCATTCTTGCTTATTTTTTCCCAAAAATCATTATATTCTTCTTTATCGATGTACTTATATTCATATAGTATTCTTATAAGTGATTGCTTACTTACTTTAAAATATTTCTTCATTTCAATCAAATTTACATCGCTAATTCGTGAATCCAAATATTCCTTCACAAGAGCTCTTGGCATCAAAAAATATGCAGCAAATTTATTAGCAATTAACTCATTTATATCTTCTTGTGATTTTGAGTAACGTTGATTAGTCGAAAAATCAGAATATTGTTCTCTATGGAATAATAGATGGGCAAATTCATGAATTAAAGAGAATATTTTTCTTTCTTCACTTATATTTTGAGAATTATTTATCAGTATAAAACTACCAAGGTGAACGGAATAAGATGAAGCACCGAAAAAAGAATCATTATAAAAATCTCTTGCAATTATATTAATTCCAGCTTTTTCAATTACTTCATAATAGTTCTCAGGAATGATACTCTCAATGTTTAGCATTCTTCTGTTCTCATAAGCGATCTTTTCGATTAATTCTAATTCTATAGTATTGATGCGTTTCCCATTGATTTTCAAACTATATGATTGAGGTACATAATTATATTTAATATTGTTTACAATATCTATATAATTCATCAAAACACTTTTCAAATTTTCTATGTCATTCTTTTTGATCATTAAATCTGGATTGTCCGCTCTAAAAAGAAACTGAAAATCTTCAGAGTCTTCCTTAAAAAAATACTCAAAATTTTTACCAAAATGTTTTGAGATTTTCATAAGTTTTTCACTATCAATTGGCTGTTCTCCATCAACATATCTTTTGAGAGTTGGATGAGATATCCCTATTATTTCTGATAAACTTCTTAAAGAAATATTATTTTCTTTCATAAGTTTTAATATTCTATCACCAATTTGTTTTGATATTTCCATATAATCCTCCCGTTAATTAAATTTACCATATATATCGATTTACGTCAATTATGGTAAATATATTTACCATAATTAAAATGCTTAATTTATATTTTTATTAGAAACTATTATAAATATTGATATTCTCAACCTAACTTTTCTCTTAATTCACACAACAAAAGAAGCTCACGCTTCTTTTCTATTTGAACAATGCTTGGCCATTGGATTCAATGATTGATTTCATCCAATAGAAACTCTTCTTTCTTAATCGATTATAGGTACCATATCCTTCATCATCCGCATCCACATAAATAAATCCATATCGTTTACTCATTTGTTTTGTGGATTCAGATACTAAGTCGATGCATGCCCATGATGTATATCCCATTAAATCTACTCCATCCAATTCAATCGCATCTAACATCGTTTTAAAGTGTTCTCTATGGTAATTGATTCGATAATCATCTTCAATTTTACCATCCACTACGGTATCTTTTGCGCCTAATCCATTTTCCACAATAAATAGTGGCTTACGATATCGATCGTATAAATCGACCATTGATATTCTTAGTCCAATTGGATCAATTTGCCAACCCCAATCACTTGTTTCAAGGTATGGATTCTTAATTCCTACAATGGTATTCCCTGCCGTCGTTTCTTTTCCTTCAGGATTAAAGGCGACACAGGATGACATGTAATAACTAAATGAAATAAAATCCACTGGATTATCTTTCATTAGTTCATCATCCCCTGGATGTTTCACGAGTTCAAATCCTTCATTCTTAAATCGAGTTAATAAATACCTTGGATACTCTCCAAATACTTGCGTATCGCTATAACAATATGTACTACGCATATCTTGTTGCATCTTCAACACATCTTCAGGTTTACATGTAAGTGGATAATACGTCAATTTTGTTAACATACATCCTACTTTATTCTCAGGGTCTGTTTCATGAAGTATTTTGGTCGCAATTGCGCTTGCCACAAATTGATGATGCATCGCTTGATAAATGACATGTGTGAAGTTTTTACCTTCAAATCGGTCTTCTACAAGTGCACCTGACGTATACGGATGACGAATGATACTATCGATTTCATTAAAGGTTAACCAGTACTTAACTTTACCTTTGTATCTCTCTGCCACTACTTTCGTATATTGAGTAAACATATCAATCACTTCTCTTGAGTACCAACCATCGTAATTTAACACGATATTGAGTGGTGGTTCATAGTGGGATAATGTGACTAAAGGTTGAATACCATGTTTAATACATTCATCAAACACATCATCATAGAACTTTAATCCTGCTTCATTGGGTACTAAATCATCTCCATTTGGAAATATTCTTGGCCAACTAATGGACAATCTAAACACCTTAAACCCCATTTCTGCCATTAAAGCGATATCTTCTTTGTAATGATGATAGAAATCAGAACCTCTACGCTTAGGATAGAACTGAGTATCCTCCGTTTTGAGTGAATCTAAGATATCTTGTGTTGTGATATGTTGATGAGCCGCATAATTCTTTACATCGACATTCACTCTACGAATCACACAATCCGCAACACTTAATCCCTTTCCATCTTCTTTCCATCCACCCTCAAATTGATTTGCGGCAGTCGCACCACCCCATAAAAAATTTTCAGGAAATTGTCTTATATTCTTCATAGTTTTTCCTCACTTGAATTTATTATAGTGTATTCTTTTTGAAACGTTCGACCATTTTAAAAGTCGTTCTGAGCATATTATTTGATAATACTTCGAATTCGAATTATTATAAGACTATCTTAAAGGAGACAACTTATGAAACAATTAAATGGAATACATCATGTCACTGCGATTACTAGTAGTGCAGAAAAAAATTATGATTTCTTTACCAATATTCTAGGTATGAGATTAGTTAAAAAAACAGTGAATCAAGATGATATTAATACTTATCACCTATTCTTTGCGGATGATCGAGGAAGTGCTGGAACAGATGTGACTTTCTTCGATTTCCAAGGCATAAACAAGGCAATAAGAGGTACAAATGAAATCTCACGAATTGGATTAAGAGTAAAAGATGATCAATCACTAGAATATTGGGTTAAACGATTTACACATTACAATGTTAAATTTGAACCAATTACAGAATTATTTAATAAGAAAGTTTTATATTTCTATGATTTTGATGATCAAGAATATGCATTATTCTCAGATGAAAACAATGTTGGTATCGAATCTGGTACACCATGGTTAAATGGTCCAGTACCAGTTGAATTTGGGATTACTGGATTGGGTCCAATTTTCTTTAGAGTTAAAAACATCGAAAATATGAAACGTATCTTAGAAGAAATAATGGGCATGCATTATGTTAATAAACAAGGACAATACACCTTATATGAAATGGGACAAGGGGGAAATGGAGCAGGTGTCATCTTAGACTATCAACCTTTGCTTCCGGATGCATATCAAGGATTTGGTGGTGTTCATCATGTCGCATTTAGAGTAGAAGATCGAGATGATATAGATGCTTGGATTAAACACTTAAATTCATACAAAGCTGGACATTCTGGTTATGTCGATCGTTTCTATTTCAAATCACTCTATACACGATTATATCCAGGCATTTTGTTTGAATTCGCAACTGAAGGCCCAGGCTTTATCGATGATGAAGAACCGTACGAAATATTGGGTGAAAAACTTGCCTTGCCTCCAAAATTTAGAAATCAAAGAGAACGTATTGAGTCCTTAGTAAGACCAATTGATACTGTTAGAAGCACGAAAGTGTATAAGAAGGAATATTTCAATGATTAATGATCTCAAAACAATTACGATTCTATTTCGAGCTACAAATGAAATAGAAAAGATTATTGCGGATGATGTATTACAATATGGTTTAAATCCTTCTGAATTTGGGGCACTTGAAGTTCTTTATCATAAAGGCGCATTACCTGTTCAATCCATCTGTGAGAAAGTATTAATCGCATCTTCTAGCATGAGTTATGTGATTGAGAATTTAATCAAAAAAGAGTTTATTAATAAGACTAAAAACATTCAAGATAAACGATATCATATTGTGGAGTTATCAGACAAGGGTAGACATTTAATGGATGAAATCTATCCAAAACATGTTCAAAAGTTGAGAAAGGTTATTAATATCTTAAATCAAGATGAAGAATTATCTTTACAAATTAACTTAAAGAAACTAGGGAAACAAGAAAAATGAAACATATCTTTCAAAAAGAAAATTTAGAACATCCAACCTTTCTTTTATTGCATGGTACAGGTGGTGATGAAAGGGATTTACTAGGGCTTGCTCATTTTTTACAACCTGAATACAATGTATTAAGTGTTCGAGGAGAAGTCAAAGAGAATGGAATGAATCGATTCTTTAGACGTATATCGGAAGGTGTATTTGATGAAGTTGATTTAGTTAATCGTACACATCAATTAAAAGAATTTATTGATCAAGCTTCTACTGAGTATGGGTTTGATAAGAAACATATAATTGCGCTAGGTTATTCAAATGGTGCCAATATTGCCTCAAGTCTTTTATTTCATTATTCTGATGTATTCGAAAAAGCAATATTACTTCACCCAATGGTTCCAATTCGAAAAGAACTTCCTGACTTAAGCGGTGTATCTGTTTTTATCGGTGCAAGTAAGAACGATCCTATTTGTCCACCTGACCAAAGTATTGAATTAAACGAGTTACTATCGTCTGCGAATGCAGATGTATACCTTCATTGGGAAAACAGTGGTCATCGCATATCTGAATCGGAACTAAATGCAGTAAAAAATTGGTTAAAAAAATAAATCAGCTTATTCAGCTGATTTTATTTTTGTCTTATCTTCATACATTTTTTGATCGACATGATGATAGAATTTAGAGAAATGTTCCCACTTATCAGGTGTATAAATATCTGTACCGATCGCAACTTTTAATGGATGTATGAAGTGTTTATTTATATTACTTAGATTTTGATTAAATTCATCTATCGCATTTGCATTTATCTCTGGATTAATATCATTAATAATGACCGCAAACTCATCTCCCCCGATTCGATAAGAAGTCCCAATATCTCTAAACGCAGATTCTAATGTATTATAGATAAGTTTAATTGCCTCATCTCCAACATTATGTCCA
>JAJZTY010000007.1 GCA_021847325.1 Bacillota bacterium | reverse complement strand
CATTAAATTGTGTTTGATTTGACATATTTTTACCTACCTTCTCAGAAGTTATCCTTCTTATACACATAGTCTATCCTTTGCATAATAAAAAAACCTTGATGTACATCAAGATTTGAGTTTATATGAGGAGTAATCCATCCACATCCATTATCTCTATTTTCTTATTCGTGATTTGTTTGATTAATCCAGCATCTTCAAATTCAAATAGCTTACGACTGATTGTTTCTGGGGTAGTACCAAGGAAGGACGCTAAGTCTTTCTTACTCATTGGTAAATCAACTACATGAGATTCACTCTTAGTATCAAGTGATTCTACCAAAAATAAGGCAATTCTCATTTCTACTCTCTCAGTCGCAAATCGAGTTGTTTGAGTTTCTGATTGGGCTAAACGATTCGAGAATTCAGACAAAATTCTCATGGATATATTGGGATACTTTAGTAGTAAATTCTGTAAATCATTTCGCTTAATCATACAGATATCTGTATCTGAAAGAGCACTCGCATAGGCATCATGAACTGACTCATTAAACAATGCAAGTTCTCCTGTAAAGTCACCTGGATTCAAAATACGAAGAATTTGTTCCTTACCGGACTCAGATAATCGATATATTTTAACTCTACCCTTTCGGACAATATAAAGCGCATCGGAAGTATGTCCCGATTGATAGATATCTTCTCCTTTTTTATATGACTTAGAGTGAATCAAGGTCATAACTTCATCCATTTGCGGTTTCTCAAGATGATTAAAAATAGGGACTAAAGAGATACAATAATCATTTTCTAATCCACAATGATGACAATGTACATGATCTTTCATATTGAATCCTTTCTACACTTGTAACTCAATTATAACAAATATACAAAAAGTGGATATGAATCCACTCTTTAATTAACAGATTTTACCACCCGTTACTTTTATGTCACCATTAGTCTCAATAATGGTTTGTATCGCTATTTCTAATGCATGTGTAATCATTTCAAGCGACATGGAAGGCATACTTGATTTATTTATGACTTGTTCAGGAAGATATGGAATGTGAATAAATCCCGTTCTCATATTAGGATACTTAATCTTCGAAAGATGTGCCATTCCATAAGCCACATGATTACAGATAAATGTTCCAGCTGTATTTGAAACCGATGCAGGTATTCCATGCGCTTGAATATTAAGCACAATCGATTTGATTGGTAAAGTTAGAAAATATGCATCTGGTCCATTAATCACAATCGGTACATCAACCGGTTGATATCCTTCATTATCACAAATTCTACAATCATCTATGTTTATCGCAATTCTTTCAACTGTTATGTCACTTCTTCCTCCAGCTTGACCGACACTCAGTACTACATCCGGATGATATTGCTCAATGGCTTGATTTAATACCATGATGGATTTACCGACAACTGTTGGAACTTCTATTTTGATTAATTCTACACCATTAATTGAATCGGGCAATCGTTTTACAGCTTCTATTGAAGGATTGATTGTTTCTCCACCAAATGGATCAAAACCACTGACAAGTATTTTCATGATAACCTCTCTTAATAACCTAATTATATAAGTTAAGCACAATTATTTATATACTACTCATCAAACTTTCGTACAAGAGATGTAAGTCTCTCTACAGTTTCTGGGTCTTGATGAGAAAAGAATTGACTCTGAGGTAAATCTAATTGAAGTATTTCATTCATTTCCTCTTCATTTAATTCAAAATCAAATACCTCAAAGTTCTGTCTCATACGATCTTTATTGACTGTCTTAGGTATAACCGATATACCTCTTTGAATGAGATATCGAAGCGTTACTTGTGCAGCAGTTTTATTGTATTTCAGACCTATTCTTACGAGTGTTTCATCATTAAATAAGTTATTCTTTCCTTCCGCAAAGGGTGCCCAAGCTTGAATTTGCACGCCGTATTTCTTCATAATTTCCTGAGCTTTGATTTGTTGGTGATAGGGATGCGTTTCAACTTGATTTACCATTGGTACAATTTCATTAAACTTTATTAAATCTATTAACCGATCTGAATAGAAATTTGATACTCCAATTGCTTTCAATTTGCCTTCTTTATAAAGTTCTTCCATTGCACGATAAGTTCCATAATAATCCCCAAAAGGTTGATGAATTAGAAGTAAATCAACATAATCCATACCTAATCTTTCAAGCGATTTTAAAATAGAAACTTTCGCTTTCTCATACCCTGCTTCTGATATCCATATCTTAGTTGTTATAAAAAAATCTTCCCTTGGTATACCACTTTTCTTTATTGCAGAACCTAAACCACTTTCATTACCATATCCTTGAGCTGTATCAAACAAACGATATCCAACATCAATCGCATCCAACACAATTCGTTCCGTATCTTCTTTTGGAATTTGAAATACCCCAAATCCTAACATAGGCATCTTAATTCCATTATTAAGTAATGTATATTCCATTTAAGTCTCCTTTTCTTGTATACTAACACTATACAACCTTGTAGTAACTACAGGTCAAGCGATTGGAGATTAAATATGTATAACATGAAAGATGTATGTGATAAAACAAACTTAAGTTATGAAACACTTCGATATTATTGTAATCTTGGACTTGTTCCAAACGTTAAACGGGATAAGAATAATTACAGATTATTTGATGATCGAGATGTAGCTTGGATTAATGGTCTACAATGCCTAAGAAAATGTGGATTAAGCATTAAAGAACTCCAAGATTATATGGAATTAGCCAAAAAAGGAAAAAGTACTATACTTCAAAGAAAAGCAATGCTTGATTCAAAATTGTCAGATTTATTAGATATAAAATCAGAGATAGATCATAGTATTGCCTATATAAAAGATAAAAATTTATATTATGATAAAGTATTATCAGGAGAAATTGAATATTCTAGCAATATAGTTAATGTAGACTAAGAATATTTCAATATGCATATACATTGTTAATTCAAATCGTTCAATGTTAGAATTCGATTATCTAATAATAGTCTCAAAAGGAGTAACATATGAGTACACATCGTGTTTATAAAATGAGTTTTGCGAGTGTTTATCCTCTTTATATTACTAAGGCAGAGAATAAAGGTCGTACAAAAGAAGAAGTAGATGAAATCATTGAATGGTTAACAGGTTATGATCATAATGCACTTAAAACAGTCATCAATCAAGAAATTAATTTTGAGGAGTTCTTTAATCAAGCTCCTAAATTAAATCCAAGTCGTTCTCTAATTAAAGGTGTAATATGTGGAGTAAGATTAGAAGAAATAGAAGATGATTTGATGCGTGAAATACGTTACTTAGATAAACTGATTGATGAACTTGCGAGAGGTAAATCAATGGATAAGATTTTACGAAAATTTTAGGTGACACATATGAGTAATGAAAAAGAGCGATTTATAAATCGTATTGAATTATCCACAAACACAACTTTTGAAAGTATTACGAATCTCGTAGATGGAAGTAAACTTGTTAAACATAGTGAAATCCGTTCTTTTCTGAGTGAAAAACTTGGTTTAACGTATGGTGATGCGAATACTCTTACTCATTATGTCCTGAAATCTGATGGAGTTAGTTTAGCAGAAGGAAAATCACATAATCAGATAGTGTCAGAAATATACAGTGATAAGAAAAATGTATTACTGCCTATTCATGAAACAATCATGAGTCAAGTTGAATTGTTTGGAGACTTTGAAATTATTCCTAAGAAAGGTTATCTAAGTTTAAAGCAGAAAAGACAATTTATGATGATAGGACCCAAATCAAATACAAGAATAGAGATTGGGATTAATCTTAAGGATCTTATTAATAATGACCGATTTATTCCTCAACCTAAAGGTAGTATGTGTCAGTATATTGTGAAGATATCAAATATAGATGATGTGAATAATGAATTGATTGAGATTCTTAGACTAGCTTATGATCAATCAGACTAATAAACGAACCAATATGGTTCGTTTTATATGTAAGGATATACTGTTACTCCAGTAACAACACGATTTACTTCATTATCATCTGAGGGGAAATCAGGATTTATGTTTAATGAAATTGACTTGAAATAAGCTAAGCTTTGAGTAAATATCATTTGAGAAAGCGAGCTTAAATATTTATCTTCAAAATTATAATTTAAAATTTGTACTTTACTTCTACGTGGACTTCTTTCTATTTCTTGGATAATATCGTTTTCATATGCTCTTGAAGATATAGAGTTTCTCTTAAATATAACGACTAGAGTATCTTGATTTAAAAATGATTTTGGACCATGTCTAAATCCCATTGGTGAGTCGAATTGTGTTGATACTCTACCTGAAGATAATTCCAACATTTTCAAAGCACTTTCTTGTGCAAATCCTTTTGACTCGTGACCACCTAAAACAACATATCGATTGAAGTCAAATTCTTGTACTATTTTCTTTGCTTGATTTATCCATTTACCACACAGTCTTTCTACATCTTCAATCATTTTTTTTAGTTTATTATTTATATCTGTTGGATGTAATATGAAATATGCAGCTAAGGACATTGAACTAAAACTAGAAGTCATCGCAAATCCTTGATCATGAGTTTCTTCAGGTAAAACTAATACAAATGAATTAGCAATTAATCTATCAATTTGAGCTAACTTACCCTCTTTATTACACGTTATAGCCATATGGTATACATTTGAGCAGACATGATTTAATGCAGTTATTGCATGTAAAGATTCAGGTGAGTTTCCACTTCTACCAAACGAAATTGCTAAATATGTTTCATTTGGATCTACAATTTCATAAGGATCATCAACTATTTCAGTACTTGCAATACTTCTCATTGAATAATTATAATAAGGGTTTAAACCTAGCACTAAACTATTTCCGACATACTCTGAACTGCCAGCTCCAATAAAGATTATTTTTATATTTCCTTTATCTTTTAATGGCTTTAGAAATATTTCTATTTCTTTTTTCTTGTTAATAATTAATTCTATTGTTTCTTTCCAGAGACGAGGTTGATTCTGGATTTCTTTTAGTGTTACATATGTTTCCATAGAATTTATAGTATGACTCCATCCTTAAAGATTGCTAATTCTGCGTATCCATTTATTTCATTCAAAGTTTCTTTACCATTAACAACATCAACAACAAAATTGAAGAACTCATCTTTAATATCACATCCATCTAATATTGGAGATGCATCATAATCTATCCAATGTGCTTTACGCGATGCTAATGAATGATTCGACGCTATTTTTATAGTTGGAACCAACCCTCCTAATGGAGTTCCTCGACCAGTTGTAAATAGAATAAGTTGGCAGCCAGCTGCTGTTAAGTTTGTTATAGATACTAAATCATTCCCAGGGCCGTTTATTAAATGAAGTCCCTTTTTAATCATAGGGTCACCATAATCTAAAACATCCACAATTCTTGCGCTCCCACCTTTTTGAATACAACCTAAAGATTTATCTTCAAGTGTCGTAATTCCACCTTCTTTATTTCCAGGCGATGGATTATCATAAATAACTTGATCATATTTTTGAAAGTATCGTTTGAAATTATTTATTAAATCAACAGTTTTATTAAATATATCTGCATCTATACAGCGATTCATTAGTAAACGTTCAGCTCCAAACATTTCTGGTACTTCTGTCAGTGCGGTGCTCCCACCTTGAGATATCAAACTATCTGAAAACATCCCAACTAAAGGATTTGCACTCAAGCCTGAGTATCCATCACTTCCACCACATTTTAACCCGACTTTTAACTTTGAAATTGGTTGTGGAGTGCGCTTAAATTGAGCAGCATATTCTTTTAGTTCATTTATTTTTTCGATTGATTCTTCAATATCGTTATCACTTAATTGACCATAAACGAATTTTACTCGTTTTGGATTAAAATCTTTTATTATTTGTTTAAAACTATCCACCGTATTATTCTCACAGCCAAGTCCATATACCAAAACACCTCCTGCATTTGGATGATGAACCAATCCTGCTAGTATTTTTTGAGTAGTTAATAAATCTCCACCTAACTGTGAACAACCATAGGGATGCGTAATTGCTTTTGCTCCAGTCATTTTCGCTAGTCTTTCAACTGTTTTATTTATACATCCAACTGTTGCTATTATCCAAATCTCATTTCTAATACCAATTTGACCATCTTCTCTTTCATAAGCCATAATTGTTCTAGGAGATGTATATTCTAAAGGATCCATTATAGGTGTGTACTCATATGTTTCTATATTATTTAATAGTGTTTTCATATTATGTGTATGCACATGTTCACCTAATGAAATATTACATATGGCTAACCCAATTGGCATTCCATACTTAATAATTTTTTCACCATTAGAAATATCAGCTATTGCTTTCTTATGGCCTGTTGTTAAGTCAACTTCTACATTATCGATCGGGTTTATTCGCATAACGCTTTAAATACCTCTTCTTTCGTGTGATTTCTAATATACGCAATTTTTTCAGGTGTATCCTGACACAAATCAGTGTGATATAACTCAAATAGAGCATCAAATGATTCCATTAATCCTTTTGGATACTTTTCGTATTTATGATGATAAGAAAGAATACTAGGTATTATTCTTACTTTAAACTTGTCATATGCATTAAGTGCAATAGATGTTAGCTTATGATGAATAAATGGGTTTAAAAACCTCTCTATTACAACACTCATATATTCAAGCAAGTCATCCTCAGGCATATTTAAACTCGGAATTATCTCTTCTTTTAGTATCATTTCAATTTTGTTTCTAATTTCATTGTCAAGTAATGAAGCGCGAACTTCTACGTACCCTTTTACTAGTGCAAAGGTGACAAGTAATATATGAGCTCCATTTAAAATACGAACTTTTCTTTGTTCATATAACTGTATATCCTTTGTCCATATCACATTTATTCCGCTTTTTTGTAGTGGTAATTCGTGTTCTAAATTTGATTCAATCACCCACAAATTATAAACTTCAGCAACATTCATTAGCTTATCTTCAAAATCGATTTCTCTTCTAAGACTTTCATATTCATCTTTTGGAAACCCAGTTACAATACGATCTACTAGTGTGTTAACAAATAGGTTCTCCTCTTCTAACCAAATTCTAAAATCTTCTTCCAACCCCCATTTAAAACTTAACTGAAACATTAATTCTTTTAACTTTAATCCATTTTTATGAATTAGTTCACACGGAAGCACAATGAAACCTTTAAGATTTAATTTATATCGTTCATACAATAATTGTAATAATTTCCCTGGGAATGATTGTGCTGGTTTCGAATGTAGACTATCTTTTTCAAATAATTCATAACCACTTTCCGTTGTATTAGAAATGATAAATCTCAGATCAGGATTTTTCGATAAGTTTATAAACTCTTTAAAATTTGAATATGGGTTTACTGCTCTCGAAATTATATTGATATCAATTCTCTCTTTAATTTCTCTATAGTTACTTAACCCTCTAATAAAGAGAGTGTATTTACCATTTTGATTATTCAGTTGTTCAATAGTTCCTATTGGTGTTGGTTTTACAATAACAACAGATCCATCAAAATAACCTAGTTCATTCATTTTTTGTATATACGGTTCTATGAAACCACGCAAGAAATTTCCACTACCGAACTGAAGTATTTTTTCTTTTCTATTTGAATTATGCATTATGATAAACACATTTCCCATTTATATACGTAGAGATTATATTAATATCATCATCAAATATAACAAAATCCGCTTTGTAGTTAGGTTCAATCTTTCCATAGCGATCATCAACATGAATTAGTTTAGCTGGTAACAAAGAAATGGAATTTACACCATCTACCATTGATATACCAGCATCTAAAACTGTCTTTAATAAGCGATCCATAGTTGCGATTGAACCAGCTAAAGATGTTTCATCTGGTAGTTTGGCAACCCAATCTTTGATTATTACTCTTTGTCCCTTTTCTAATGATCCGAGTATTGATTCCATATGATCCGTCCCAGCTGCACGCATTGCATCTGTAGTTAAAATTACACGTTTAGCTCCGAGAAATTTATATATCATCTGAATTAACTCTTTCGGTAAATGCTTACCATCCGCAATGATTTCTGCAATCATTGATTTTGAAAGATAGACACCTTCAACTGCCCCAGCAGCTCTCAACCCTTTTATTCGATATATACTTCCCATACCAGAATAGAAATGTGTCGCAAGACTTACTCCCCAATCCTCTGATTTAATTACTTCTTGCGCTGTGGCACTGGTATGAGCCAATGAAACTAATATGTTATTTTGTTTGATTATAGGGATAATTTTATCCATATTTTCCAATTCAACTGCCATACTCCATCGCTTTATTTGATGTTTATACTTTAAGAACTCATTAACCTCTTCTACTTGTGGAGTTTTTATATACATTGGATCTTGTGCGCCTCGTTGTTCCATAGAGAAATATGGTCCTTCAAGATGAACACCCAAAATTCGTGCACCTTCTAGGTTTTCATCTTCTTTTGGACACTTCTCTAATAATTCAAATACCTCTTCATTTAAAGAAGACAGTGTTGTAGCGAGACATGCAGTCATCCCATGTTTAGCATGAGCTTGAGTTATTATCTTAAATTTTTCATTATTATGATCCATGAAATCTGCACCACCACCACCATGTACATGTAAATCAATAAATCCTGGTGAAATAAATTGATTCTTTACATCGATTATTAAATCATAATTATCAATAAAAAATGTGTTAGGTCCATATGCCAAAATATGATCATTTTCAATTAATAATGAATAGTCTTCTTCAATCCGATTTTCTAAAACAACTCTTGCGTTTTTAAATAATGTCTTCATGACTGCACCTTATAAGTAAATGCTTTGAAACCGAATGGTTTTAATACTATATTATCGGAATCTTCTTCAAAAACACTTTCCAGCCCTTCTGATAAATGTATATTTACTTCATCTAAACCTGTGTTTACAAGTACATATAACCCTTGATAATCATCTTCATAAATAAATGGCGCAACATTAGGTTGATCCTTGACCAAAAATCTTTGATATTTAAATCCCATCCAATTAAAGATAGACTGAATTTGAATTGATTTCCCACGATGTAAAAAAGCTAGTTCTTGAACTGTTTGAGCCATAACAGCCACTTTCCCACCGAGACTGTTTTCAAAAATAGCGATACTTGGGCTAATAATTACATTATTATGGTTAACTAATTGAGCGATTGCTTTAGCATTTGAGCTCAATTTTAACTCATCTATACTTTCTCCTTGAATATCCATTCTAAACCAATTTGTAGGTAAGTCACATCCAAAATAAGCACCTGAGAAATCTATATCAGTTAAGCGTTCTGTACACGGTTCAGTTAACTTATCAAAAAAAGTAACACCTAAATATTCATGTAAACCTTTTGATATTAAGTGTTTTGCAGCAACATTGTCTAATAATAATCCATTTTTTAAATAATCCATTAAAGTATCTAGACTGTAAGCAAGCACATCATCTCCTAATAATATATTGATATTAGAAGGTTCAAATTGAGTTGGAATACCCATTTGCGGTAAAAGTAAATCAAGTTGTCGTTTTGGATATAAGTCATTAAAACTATGAGTACGGTTATATTTTATAGAAGCAAAATTTGATTCCCATGGCAAACTTATTCCCCTTAGTTTTTTGTCTTTACGAATTGATTGTAGCTGACTTAATTTTGGTTTTAATTCAATTAGCATTTCTTCCCAATCTTGTTCTAAATAATGAGGAGTAGCTAAATAATCATAAAGGTTTAATGTTATTGCATCTGCCCCAAATAGGGTGTGCATTAACATTTGGAGTTTCGTGATGGCAATACTCTTAATGTATCTCGAATGCGGCCAATTCTCTACTTCAGAAACCCATGTAGTATCAATCTTTGAAGCAAAGTAGCTTAATGCAGGAGTTTGATGCATATTTATGATTTGATCATGTACCCCATCAGCATACACTCCACCCGCTGGTCTCGAGAGTGCTTTCCGACCTTTGCCAGCAAATGCTTCTAAAAGCTTAGTCATATCCCTTCCTTGGATCGAATGCGCTTGCTCACCGGAGTTCATTAAACCAACTTCAATATTTGGATCGATTGAATGTATTGCCTCCTCAATTTTATGAGCTGCACTTAGTTGGAATTCAAAATTGATTTTTTGCCAAGCTTGTTTTATTTGAATTTCATTGTCATTCTTACCAAGTAATGATTCAATTAAGTCATTTGCTGAAAATGTTTTTGGTAGTGATAATTCATTCCTTAAAGCATCCAAGTGTAAATCGCAAAAACAACCAAATTGAAGTGTATGATTTAATGATCTAAAGTCATCATCAATCATAATGCGTTTCGGATGTGTCTGAGCATACAAACTAACTACTTCTTGAGCATACGACTGCCAATCTGTATCTCCAATACAATAAACTGCATGCCTTTCTTTTAAGTCTTCTCCCACAAATTTTTGAAAAGGTAAAACCATTTCATCCGACACAAGAGCATCTGAATGACCTACAATCGTTGCTATGTTTATTGAATAATCAATTCCAACCTCTTTGAGTTGTTGAGCTATGTTCTTATATATATTAGCCATTACTTTGTGTTTACTTAAAGGATACGGCACCATCATAATTTGATGAGACTGTTCCATAAACATCACTTCTTCAATCGGCACTTTTTTTGACAATTCTATTATTTCATTTATTTGTCTTTTCCATGTTGATTCTAAAATCGTTTGTCTTAAAATATATCTCATATTACACCTCAATTAAGGATGCTGAATCCTCATCCAAATAAATTTCTACATTAGAATGATTTAAAAATGCAGATGCTGGTAACATTGGATTAGCTGCACTAGCGTAGTATAAATTAGATATCGCTTCTGCTTTTACTTTATATGGAACAGCTGAAATTATTTTATTGCATTTCAAAATCTGCTGAACAGTCATTGATATGGCTTGTTTTGGCACATCATCTAATGTTTCAAACCAACCTTCACCCATTTGTTGTAAACGACAAGTTTGATCTAAATGAACAATATGATAACTTTCCTCTGTGGTAAAATCTGCTGGAGGATCGTTAAATGCTATATGACCATTTACACCAATTCCAATAAGGCCTAAATCAATCTTACTTTCAGTTATTTCGTGTGTAAGTTTACGAATACAATTTAATACTCCTTCTTTTGGATCAACAAAATAAAACTTCTTTAGACTTACTTTATTCACAAAGCGCTCTTTTAAGTACTTTATAAAACTAGCAGGATGAGATTCATCAATCCCTATATATTCATCTAAGTGAAATGCGACAACTTTTGACCAATCTATATCTAATCTTAGTAATGCATCAAAAGTCGTAAATTGAGATGCTCCAGTTGAAAAGATAACTCTTGCCTCACCTTTTTCTTTAATCGCTTGATCAATAATAAGTTTTGAAGCTTGAGCTACTTTTTCACCAAGTTCTTCAGCGTCTTTACTTAGAATAAATTTCATAATAGCTCCTTTTTAGATATATCTATATCCTGAATATCTCCATACTTAAGTATGTTTGGAAATAAAATATCTCTGCCATATTTCTCGTCGTAAACTTTTTGCTTAATCCAATTCTGATATCCACTAAATCCATCATGTTCTTGATATGAAATTCGATATGATAATAACTCTAAGGCAAACTTCGCATAAACATTATGTGTTTGAAAAGCATGCACTTCTAACATTAATGGCGTTTGAATTTTAATCCACTCTATTGCTTTGATAACTTCGTATGTTCTAAGTGACGCAAGTGAATCACCTAACCAAAATAAATCGTCATTTAATTTATACAACGATCCATAAGCTTCATCGCTCTTCGCCCACCAAACTAATTCTCTTTGTTGTAAGAAGCCTTCGCCACATAAATCTAAAACAATGATATCTTTATTATCTCTTATACATTTAAGAATAAAATCTCCATGTTTTTCTAGATTCGAAGATCCATTTGGCCATATTGCTAATACAATTGAATTACTTCTTATATTGTTCTTAAACCACAACAAACTTGATGTCATGTCTATTTGAGATTGATACGTCCAATGTTCAACAATAAATAAATCATTGCTATCAAAAACTCTGTTACGTTTTGAATTATAATTTTCGAAAACACGATGTTGATATATCATCTTATTTAAATATTGATGTAAATATTTAGTTTTATTAAGACGCGAATTATTTTGAATTTGGTTTAATCTTTCTAGATTTAATTCATAAACAAATCGAGCGTCTAAAAAAGAACTTGCTACTTGACCTGTATATGTACAAAGACAATTATCATCATATTTTAATTCTATTGTTTGATGATAATGATAATCAAAACAAAGTTGAAAGAATAAAGCAGCATCCTCTGCCATTTCAATAGGATAACTATGTTCTATTGGAAATCGTTTCAAACTTAAATTCGATTCATGAAAATATAAACAATAACCTTTTTTTGCAAGTTCAAATGATTTTAAAGTTCCTTCTATTGGAAAAAAGTCATATTCTGCAACCAATACCCTAAGTGGTTTTGGTGCAAAAGCAAGTAATATATCTTCATGATCAAAACCAATCTCTGTTAAATTAAACCAATGTTGTTCGCGATCTTGTGCTTGTCCAGTTTTTTGATAGATATCTCGTCTTGTAATAAATGTTGCCGGAGCAGCAGCTTTTATACGTTTCTCTAAAATCATGAGCAACGAAGTAATTGTCCCTCCACCAGAATTACCAGTAATACCTAAACGACTCATATCAATATCATTTCTCGTTTCCAGATAATCAATTGCTCGAATATGATCATATACCATATATCTAGCTATGTTATCCCCAATTAAACTTGATTGATACCCAGCATGATCATGCTCATAGGTCAATGGTTCAACTGATTGAACATTATTTTCAAAATAGCTAAATCGCTCACCTTGCCCAAAATTGTCAATCACAAACACAATGAATCCATAAGAAACCAGAGTTTGAGCTACAAATTGATACTCTTCTGAATGCTTACCCAAATTCTGATGTCCACATACTAATAAAATACATGGAAAGCGATCTTTTTTAGTAAAATTTGGTTTGTACAGATTCGCCGTTACGTAGATTTTTTCTAAAGATTCGAATACGATATTTTCACGCGAATAAAATTCGTACTTGTCTACCTTAACAAGTTTCGCATTCAGTGATTTTGTTGTATATGGTATGTCACCTAACGCTTTGAGAACTGATACTTCAATCCAAGATTGATGTTTCTTAAGATCAGATAATAGTTTTATTGATTTCTTTTTACGATCTCTTTTCTTAAATGCGTTATGAGAACGATTAATAATCATTTGATTTAATTGATCCTTAGAATCAACATTTAAGAGACCATGGTATGATAAATCTTCAATTTCTTTTAATATTTTCATAGAAAGTTTAAATCATCAACCCTTATACAAGGGTAATGTCCTCTCTTATTTAAATCACCAAATATATCCAAAGCACTAAGTTTTAAATTAGGGTTTATAACTTTCATTGTTCCAGTAATAGGAGTTGAAAATGTATAATCTTGGTGTTTTTTAACTATTTCTGTCGTCCGATAAAATAATTTTTCGCAATCGTTTTTAACAGCAAAATCCTCAATCATATCAACAATTAATTTTAAATTACCCACACTCTCTATAACATAAGCAATCTTAATATCGCCTTCAAAGCCAATTCTAATGCATGAGAATGATTGATAATTCAAATCATGTATAACATAGTTATGCTCATTATTTAGTGGTTCTAAATGACCTTGAATCATTTTTTTTGTTTCATCTAAGGTTCTGAAAAATTTCGGTAATGTTTTAAGTTCATAGGCATTGTAGTATTTTTCAACTTCTAATTCCTCAATATGCTCAATAATTTTGTATTCTAATTGAGTGACATTTAGCTTTTCTTTAGGTACATGAACTTCGTATATTTGCCCTACAATCATGGCCCCAAATTTAAGATAATTCTTTCCATCACCTGAAATAACTAATAAATCTGTTTTATTACTTAGTTCTTTTTCAATGTAATTGAGAATGCTAGTTGAAAATCCATTTCCTTGAAAATCTTTATATGTACAAACCGCTCCTAACATTCTCGTATTTAAAGTTAAATTAAGGAAATCAATCTTTGTAGGATAAGTTGCGATGAAACTTACTAATTGACCGTTATAAAAAGCTCCAAACAAATTATCGATATTGCACTCATTAAAGACATGCGGATATCGTCGTTCAAAAAATGATTCGCACTTAAAAAATACAGTATTACATAATTTATAAGCCATCTCTATTTCTTTTTGATTTTTTAAAGTGCGAATTTCATTCATTTAAGTTAACTCCACAAATACTTTTGTTTCAATGCTTTCATCAGCACAGAAGGATAATAGTGAAGCTCTAAGACCATCTTCGACTGAAGCTACTGGTTTTGTTTGATTGATGATACATTCTGTAAATTCTTTGACAACTTGAGTATCACCTCCACCATGAAAATTCATTCCTGAAATATAATACTTCTCTGTTTGATTTCTTCGATAATCCATTTTAGTTAGATTCCCTTCTTCTAAATCACCAAAAATAAGACCATATTCAAAATGTATCATAATATCTCTTCCATCTTTTCCACTCATCGAAATAACGTTAAATATTCCATGTGTATTATCATCAAATAAAACCATGACTGTTTGAGAATCATTTATATCAGAAGTATTACCGTAGATACATTCATTAACTCCACCAGCTGTTTTGTCTAAAAGCACTTTACCATCATGATATTTCGCGTATTGTGTGATGTCCTCTCGATAAATACATTTTTTATCTGGGCATGTTGAACAACTTACTTGCCCTACAGATTCACGCGCAAATGTACGCGACCCCATGGACATTACACCAATTGGCTTTGCATCATTTGATTTAATCCAACACATCATGTCCAGATCATGTGAACATTTTTCGTTCATGAAACCACCCGTATATTCTTTCATTCTATGCCAACTACGCTTGAATTTAGTTCCATGAACAACTGTTAGTCTTTCATTCATTTGAATTTGTGTGATTCTTCCTAAATCATTCTCCGCAATCCATGATTTTATCTTTCTATAGAAAGGAGAATAACGCATAACAAATCCTACTTGAATAACTTTTGAATAATTCTTTGCGATTTCTCCAATTTCTAATATGGCTTCTTTAGTTGTAGCGATTGGTTTTTCAAGAAAAATATTATAGTTTGATTGTGTTAGTCGTTTAAAAACTGATAAATGTGTCCACTCTGGTGTCATAATAAACGCACCATCTACTTTATCACTAGGATACTTTTCTAACATTAATTCAATATCATTAAAGATTTCTACACCTTCAATCTTTGCGTCTTTTAATCTAGCTTCGATAAAAGGATTACCTTCCACAAAGCTATCCATAATAGCGACAACTTTACAATTTAATTCGTTTTCAAGTATTTCCGAGAAGAAAATACCACGAGCTCCCCCACCAACAATAATAAATTTTTGCATATTAATAGTTCCTTTATGTTATGTTTATCTTTTAAATTCTTCAATATGAACAACACGATTTTCCGCCAGAGATAAATTTATAGCCATTCCAATATATGCTGCATTGAATCCAGCTTCACTATTTGCCATATGATTGAGAGGATCCGTTATGATCTTGTTCGCAAAAATCATCTCCATCATGCGATCATCTCCACCACCATGACTTCCACTAGATACAGGTACATTTATTTCTTTTTTATTCCCGTTATCATCATATACATTTAACAGATAAATTTGTTTATTTGCATATGGTCCAACTAAACCATGAAAATCTTCTGCTTCAATTCTACCCTTGTCACCTGTGATACTTAATCGGTAACCTTCATATGGAGCATAAGCAATAAGCTTATAGCTCATATCTATATTATCTTCATAGCTAATAAGTGCGGTTATTGTATCTTCTATATCAATTTTTTCTGAGTATACACACCCATCTCTAAAATAACCATCTTCATGTTCTGCTTGATAAAACATAGAATTAATTGCTTCATCATTTGAATAATCTTTATAAAATTTACATTCATTCTTATGTAAACATACTCTACAGTTTGTTCCATTAAATAAACTATTCTTTGCGCCATAGAAATATAACCCACCTTTCGCATATACTTCTATAGGTTTTTTCTCTATTAACCAATTGATTAAATCAAAATGATGAGTTGCTTTATGAACCGCTAACCCACCTGAATTCTTTTTTTCTCGATGCCATCTTCTAAAATAATCTGCACCATGTGCTTGATCCAATAACCACTCAAAATGAATGCTTTCAATTTTTCCAATTGAATGCGATTTAAGTGTTTCTTTTATAGTAGTCGCAAATAATGTAAAACGATAATTAAATGTAATCGTAAGTTTCTTCTGTGTTTCCTTCTCCGCATTTATAATAATATTAGCCTTCTCTTTTGTTGTTGTGATTGGTTTCTCGCAAATAACATCACATCCTAATCTCATTGCTAAATCAATATAATAATCATGAGTCGCATCTAATGTACCAATTAAAACAGTATCACATCCACTTTCACTAATTAATGCCTCAGCGCTACTATAAACTTTTACTTTATTTTCTAATCGTTCACTTAGTTTATTTGCTCTAGTCATGTTCTGATCAAATACACCTACAATAGTGACTGTATCTTGAAACTTTTGATATAAATTCAATGCATATTGAAAAGTTATACGATTTCCTGCTCCAATTAATGCTAATTTCATATATCAATCTCCTTCTCAAAAGCTTCTAAATCAATAACTCTATGATTTATACGAGAGGATTCTGCTGCTAATGACATTAAATGACTCATTATTGATTTATCTACAGAAGTACGACCATTTTTAACATTGTTCTCTTGTACTTCTTCAATGAATCCTTTTATAATGCCTGCATCTCCACCTTCATGTAGTGAATCAGACTCTCCGATTTGTATAATTCTTTCTTCTGATTCATCATAACGCTTTACAGTAATCTTTCGATCTAAAGTATTTCCACGTATTTCTCCTTCAGTCCCCATTAAATGCATATATCTTGATATTTCATCCGTAAATGCGCACAAATGAAAACTAACATGAACGCCATTTTCAAATTCAAGCAAAGTCACTTGTGTTTCCATAACATCATTATCTAAGTCATAAACACATCTACCATAATCTGATACTTCAAACCCTTTCTCTAAACTACCGTACTCATTTACAATAATTTTAGCTAGGTGTTGAGCTTTTTCTTGTTTATAAAGTTTATTGACTTCATATAAGCAGCTTTTTGCATGTGGGCAATGTTCTCCACATCGAGCTGGTACCCCCTTTGGTTTATTCATTTGTATAAATGTATTTTGAACACCAAAAGATGAGACTCGTGAACACTTTGAATCAACATACCAAGCCATTAAATCCATATCATGACAAGCCTTAGCTAATATAATTGGATTTGCCATATCAGATCTATTCCATGGTCCTCTCACAAAACTATGTGCATAATGATAATATGCTATATTTTCCTCATGTTGTATGCTTTTAAGTTCACCTATTACTTTTTCTTCTAGCAAATGTTTTACAACACCGAAGAAATCTGAGTATCTTAATACGTGTGCAATCGATAAGATTCTTTCTTGTGACTTAGCATGCTCTCGCAAATTAATTAACTCTTGTTTAGAACCTGAGATTGGTTTCTCTAATAGGACATGATAGCCTTTTGATAAAGCTCTCATAGTTGGTTCATAATGCATAAAATCCTGTGTTGCTATTATAGCTGCATCTGCTAATTTCTCAACTTCAAGAATAGATTCCCACGAATCATAACATGCATCCAGTGGTATATTAAACTCACGAGAAAACCGAAGACGTTTATTAAGATTAGGATCCGCCATTGCTACAAAAGAAACATCTGGATGGTTATTTTTTACCCAATGAGCATATATTTCCATGCCGCGGTTACCCGCGCCAATTAGTATTAATTTCATAATAATATCCTTCTAGCCTTTTACAGCCCCTATAGTTGCACCTGCGACAACTCGTTTTTGGAAAATGGCATAAATCACTAATGTTGGAACAAGTGATACTACAATTGCCGCAAAGAGTGTGACGTAATTTGACGTATACCTTAAAACTGTATTCGCATAATAAACACTTACAGCAACTGTGTGTTTACTTGGATCTGTAAGATAAATAAACGGATTGATAAAATCATTATATAAATTTAAGAATCTAAAGATTGAAATTGTAATTATACCTGGCATAGATAATGGAAAAATGATTTTCCAGAATATAACCCACATAGTCGCCCCATCAATTCGAGCACTTTCTTCTAATTCCTTTGGTATGCTACGCATAAAACTACTCATTAATAAAATATCAAAGGCACTTAATGCAACATTTATAAGTAATATCAACCCAGTTAGAGAGTTATTTAGTTTAAAAAATACAGCTAATACATATTGTGGAACTAGTATGTTTATACCTGGCAAGAATAGTGACAACATTATTAATCCTAAAATAAACTTCTTCCCTTTCCATTCTAGTCGAGTCAAAATATATGCAGCTAATGTATTAACAGCAACTCCTACAATTAAACCACCAAATACAAAATAGAGTGTATTTAGAAAAACAGGTCCTAAGTTCAATGTAATAATTGCATTAATATAATTTTCAAATTGTAAACTTTCAGGTAAAGCCCATGGATTCAAATAAAATTCATAGTTTGTTTTAAGCGACACATAAACGATCCAAATCAATGGCAATATAATTAAACTAGCCCAAAATGCCAGTAAAATTTCTGCAAATATTGAATTTCTTTTTTTCATTTTATCTCCTAATACTCAATATCATCTGATTTGGTTATTTTGTCGATGATGAATTTTGCAATAATTAATATTATAAATAATATAATTCCAATTGCTGATGCATACCCATAACTTGGAGTTCGAGCAGCCGTTCCTAAAATTTGGAAAACCATACTAAACATATATAATCCTACAACTTGTGTTGCTCCACCCGGTCCTCCACCAGTCAATATCAATACTAAGTCATACGATCTAAATGTCATTAATACTAAGAACAAAGCACTCACTGAGATTACACCCATAATCATAGGAATGACTATTTTTCTCAATATTTGACCTTCTGTTGCTCCATCAAGTATTGCGCTTTCATACAAAGAATCGGGTATGCCCTTGATTGCATTCGTAAAAATCAAAGTATAGAATCCTACATTAACCCAAACATAAACGGGAACTAAAGCTAATAATGCAGTATTAACATTGCCAAGCCACCAAAATCCATCCATATCTACTCCAAACAATCCAAATATTGTATTTAATAAGCCAAAATCACCATTATATATAAATGCCCATAAAAGACCAATAACAACTGAAGAAATTATATTTGGTACAAAAAACAATGCTTGTAAAATATCATGTACTTTTGATTTTCCTCTAGCCAAGAAAAAAGCTAAAACTAATGCAATACTAATTGTTATAAAAGGGACTAATAACATTAGGAATAAATTATGACTTAAAGATTCATAAAAGAATGGATCATTAAAAAGACGAGTATAATTCTGAAGCCCAATGAATTTTGGATCTGACAAACCACTCCACTTCATAAATGAATAGTATACTGATAGAATATTAGGGAAGAGGTAGAAAACTACATAGAATGTTAATGGTATAGCAAGAAATCCGTATATAAAGCTATACTTTGCGAATTTTGGATGATTACTATAAAATTTTTTGATCCAATTCATAATACCTTCTTTCTAATGAAGTAAAAGACCTACGCAAGGAGCGATAGGTCTTTTCTTTATCGCTAACGATGTTCGTTAAACGGATTGATTACAAGTGTTGTACTATCGGCCAACTGCTTGTTGATAATAATCGTTCGCAGCATCTAACACTTCACTTGCTGTCTTTTGTGCTAAACTGATTAAAGGAATATTTGTTTCGAATTCTGTATTAGCCATTTGCATTAATTCACCATCTAGATTTGCCGGTGGAATCGCATAATTTGATTCAATAACTACATTATTTTTAGCAATATAAGCAAAGATTGCCTTTTGTGCTGAAACTAAATTAGCAACATTTTCCTCATTGTCATAGAATGTAGCAGTTGCAGGTAATGCAGTTGCAGCTTCTGCTGTAACTTTTTGTGCATCATCAGTGAAAGTCCATAATAGGAATTTTTTAGCCCATTCTTTTTGAGTATCTGATTTTCCACCCCAGATTGAAAGTGAATCAGATGCTCCAGCCGTAACATAGATTTCTCCACCTTTTTCTTCAACAAACGGAATACTCATATAACCCCAAGTAAATCCATCTGCAGGGTAAGCACTCTTCATTTCATTATCAATCCAATCAGCTGATGAAACTAAAGCAGCTTCTTCTTGAATAACTTGCATCTGAGATTGAGTATGATCTAATACAGCAACGCCTTGATCAAAGTATCCTAATTCACCTAATTGATAAATCTTATTATAAACTTCTAACATATATTCATTGTTAAAGCGATTATCTGCATAGTTAACAAATTCTTCTCTAAATCCTGTATCACCAGCTTCATCAGCTAATTCAAATGCTTTATGCCATCCAACCGTAAAATATAAATAATTATAGATACCCGCATAAGTCATTGGACTTAATCCATCAGCTTTAATATCGGCCATTAAGGCTAAGAATTCTTCCCAATTTTGTGGATTTGTGTTCCATCCATATTTTTCAAAAACTTCAGTATTATAGAATAATCCGCCTATCCACATAGATTTTGGAAGTTTATATACATTTCCGTCAGCTTCAGGTACGATCATCTTATCTACACCTTCTAAGAAAGCATCTTTCAATAAGATATCAGGATTGTCTGGTAAAGGCATATCTAATAAATCATCAAGAGGTTCCAATAATCCTTCAGCTGCATATGGACTATAAGCTTGGATTAAATCAAACATCTCATCATCATTACCTGCTTGAGCTAATGTTGATATAAGTGTTTTGATGTCTGGACTCGCTGTCATTTCAACTTTGACATTTGGATATTCTGCTTCAAAGGTTTTAATGATATGTTCCCAATGCGCAGTACCATAACCAGCATCTTGGATGGCTAACTTCAAGACAATTTCTTCAACTTCAGGTTCAGGCTCAGTTTGAGCGCAACCAACTAAAGTTAAGGAAACAATTGCCAATAAAACGAATAATTTACGTAAATTCACTGTGTCCTCCTTGCACAAGATGTGCTTGTATCTACAGTTTAAACTTGAATGCTTACAAAGTCTTTACAAAAATATATGTTAAATTTACAAAATATAAGCGCTTACATTATTAAACTTTGATAGAACTTATATAGTCAATTGGACGCATACCTACAATTGAAGTAAAAACATCAGAAAAGTAACCAATACGCGAGAAGCCTAAAAATTCAGATATTTCAGAGATATTCATATCTGTTTCACGTAATAATGTTTTAGCTTTGTTAATTTTTATTTGATTGACTAATACTTTGAGTGGTGCATCAAAATTCTGTTTTATTATTTTTCTTATTCGTTCAGCAGTGTAACCCGTTTTTTCAGAGATAAAATCTAAATCTATTTTTATATTTATATTTGAATAGATAACAGAAAGAATATTAGCAGCATCTTTATTAAGTTCTTCCGGGCTTAATATTGATAATTGATCAGTATTTCTAGTTGTAATATTACTTTGATAAAAATCAATTAAAAAGACTTCCAAAAGATTGGAAATCATTTGTTGCTTGCCTGTAATACTTCCGTCCAATGCTGTATAAAGATTCAATTTATATAAACTCGTTTTTGGTAACTCTAATGCGACAAATAGACTCTTTAAAATATTAGATTGAAAAGTTGATAATTTTTGAACTCGATTACATACTTGATTTAACCCATCAAACTTACATACAAAACTAAAATTTACAATATTGGAAGCATCTCTTCCATTACCATACAAATCGTGAAAATCATTGGGTTTTATTAGAATGCCATATCCTTTTTCAACCATCATATTATTTGATTCTATGTGACCAATTATGTGACCATGATCTACATACATAAACTCCCAAAAATCATGACTTTCACCCTTAAATATATGGGTATTTTTTAATTCAGAGTAAAAAATCGCATGTATTGCTTCAATGCGTATATCTTTTTTTATTTCATGAAGTTCAAAGTCTGTTTTCATAATAATTTATCGAACAACTCTACCTGTTCCATCTCCTGACATTAAAGTCATAACCTCTTTTTCACTTACATGATTAAAGTCACCAATTATTGAATGTTTCAATGCACTTGCTGCTGTAGCAAAATTAACTATAGATTGAGGATCTAATTTTTTGGAATAAGCATGAATTAGCCCAGCAGCAAATGAGTCTCCTCCACCTACTCGATCAATCACATGTAAGTTATAACTTTGAGCAAAATAAGCTTTGTCTAAATTATACAACATTGCAGACCAAATATTCTCATTTGCTGACTTAGATGTTCGTAAAGTAATAGCAATGTCTTGAATATGGAAACGATTTTGTATTTGTTTTGCAACGTCAACATATGCATTCTCATTCATATGCCCCAATGAAACTTCAGTATCTCGGGCTTTTATACCAAAAACATTTTCAGCATCTTCTTCATTCGCAATTAAAACATCTACATATGGCATTAGTAAACTCATAGCACTTTGAGCTTCTTCTTGCGACCATAATTTTTTTCGATAATTTAAATCACAACTAACCTTAAGTCCTTTTTCTTTTGCTTTTTTAACTGCATTAAGGCTTAGTTCTTTTAGTGTTGAACTTAATGCTACAGTAATTCCAGTAATATGAAACCAATCTTGCCCATCAAATATTTCATCGAAATCAAAGTCATCTAGATTCGCACATGCAATAGCTGAATTAGCTCTATCATAAATTACTTGGGAAGGGCGTTGTGAGGCACCTTTTTCTAAATAGTATATACCAATTCGATCCCCGCCTCTTTTTATGAATTCTGTTTTTACACCTTCTTGTCTCAAAGTTCGTATAGCACTTTCAGCAATTGAGTTATGAGGTAGTTTTGATACAAAATGACAATTATGCCCAAAGTGAGCACAACTCACTGCTACATTAGCTTCTCCCCCTCCAAAACTTGCTTCAAACTTGTCTGCTTGCTCAAACCGAAGGTACCCTTCTGGAGCTAATCGCAACATAATCTCACCGAATGTTATAATGTTCATTTTTACCTCTGTATTAAATGGATTGAAACATCCACATATTTTTCTTCAAAATATATCGCTTTTAAATTATTTGAAGTATCAAACACTTTTGTATTTTGATTAAATATATAACCAAGATTTTCGAAATAATGAATGGCTCGCTTAATATTTGATGTCTTATAAGCTAAATGTACATTTGAAACTTCTGGATTTTTCTCTTTAATGATTTCTATTTGTCCTACAAAGCTACTCTTTGAATGTTTTGATATGCTCTGTTTTGTTAAAGCATTCAGTTCTAATACATCTTTTTCATAATTCGCGCTAAGGATTCCAACATGATCAAAACTCAAGTCAAGTAATTTGTTCATTGTTACTTCTATTTTTTGTTCAATAACATCAAAATTACTTTCATTTAAATCTTTTGATTCAGTCATCCAACTTGCTCCAACCGCAATTACTCTATTATCGTTTGTATACTCAGTCATATTATCAAGATTAATTCCTCCAGTTGGAATAAATCGAACATTTGGATATGGGCCAGATAGTGCCTTGATTGTTTTTAGTCCACCCATAGCTTCTGCAGGAAAAAATTTTACAATATGTATATTATTCTCCAACGCAGATTCAATTTCTGTGGCTGTAGAAACACCTGGAATAATAGGAACACCTCTCTTTTGAGCTTCTAAAACAATCTTCTTATTGAAACCAGGAGTCACTAAGAATTTCGCTCCGGCTTCAATGGCATCATTCAATTGTTCCAATGTTAATATCGTTCCCGCCCCAATTAAAAAATCCTTATCATATTCACTTATTCTTCGAATTGCTTCTTTTGCTTGAACTGTTCTAAATGTTATTTCTAAAACAGTTAGTCCTTTTTTCTTAAAACTCTTTACTAATTCTATAGCTTTATTTTCGTCATCAATCTTAACTACAGGTATGACTCCACTTTCATATAATTTTGATATAAGTTGTTCCATTATGACCTCTTTAACCTATTTTTTTCAATATAGCACAGTTTAATATGTCTCGATATATTGAGTTATAAAATCATAAATATTACAGACATAATTGTAAATTCTACTAGTTAATAAGCTAAACCAAATTAAAAAAACCGAATAATTTCGGTTTTGATTATATTGAAATATTAAACTCTAATTTTTTTGAAAACTATTCGATCCATAAAAGCGTGAATTATCGCAATCATAAAGACAAAAGGTTGCATAAATAGCATAAATAGTTCATATAATAGTGAACTATTTTGATATGGATGACCTTTATATCGCCTGATTAATGCGCTTAATGGTATCCCACTTACATTTCCCATCATCATCAAATTGATTCCAGCTCTCATAATTTGTGAAGAGGTTATACCGTATGTACTAACTAACTTATTCGTACTATCTAAATCGGGGTTCCCCATTGTATCAGCGACATGTTGAGCATAGAGTATTGCAATTGCCTCCTCTTTTTTAACGTATGCTTTACTTCCACTTAAAAAGGCATCAATCTCATCTTGATTAAATCCTTCCATCAATGCCATTTTTGTGTGTGCGTATGAACAAACATCACATCCATTTACTTCTGTTGTTGCTAACATTAATCGTTCTATTAATTTCGAATCTACCACTTTTTTTGTTTATTCTTAATAAGAAACGGAAATGATCTTAATGCTTTAACTATGATAAAATACATTTGTTTTAACGAATATTTTTTCTTTAATTGATTCATAAATCAATTATACATCAAATAAACATTCGATAAATCAATTTAACTCTTAATTTCAAGTATAAATTGAGTGATTATAATATTATCCAATTACATATAAAATACACATTATTTACTTAGTTTATAAGATAACTTTAATACACTATCATAAACAAGCTCCACAAATGCTTCACGGTTACTCTTCATTCCAAACAACACATTAGGCTTACGTTGTGTCACATTATATAGATCTACGATAGTTTGTCCACGACTGTATTTACCATCTAAATCCATTACTACATTATACTCTTCCATCGTGAAGATATCTGGATTAATGAGATAAGCGACAGCACAGGAATCGTGTGAAGGATCACCTTTGAACCCAAGTTCATTCTTATAGAATTGAAAATGGAAACGATTAAAATCCGCAATTGTTTTGGCAAATGTTCCACCAATCGATTCGATACGATCCATATCTTTAGGATAGATCTGAGTCGTATAGGTTAGATGTAGACCAAACATCGCAATAGGTACACCACAGCTTAGTATGATATGAGTTGCCTCTGGATCATTTCCTGCATTGGCTTCTGTAGCGGCACCGATATTGCCTACATTGAGTGAACCACCCATCATCGAAATAAGTTCTATTTTTTCAATGATTTCTGGGTAGAGGGTTATAGCCAACGCAATATTAGTTAATGGTCCAGTGGCGATAATCGTAATTTTTTCATCACTTTCCATGAGTAATTTTCGTATTAGATCATGTGCACGTAATGAATGTTCCTGTGCAGGTGATGATTTTAGTTCTACACTTCCAATACCACGTTTCCCATGTACATGAGCTCCCATACTAAAATTACCAAGTAAGGGATTAGCGTTTCCACGCGATACAGGGATATCTGATCTTCCATAGAAATAAAGCAAATCGAGCGCATTCTGTGTCGTATTCTCAATCGTCGTGTTCCCCGCAATGGTTGTGACAGCTAGTATGTCTAAGTTATCGCTTGCTAGAGCGAGGAGTAGTGCTAATGCATCATCTAAGCCAGGATCACAATCAAATATGACTTTTCTTTTATTATTTTTCATATAACTCCTTTTAATTCAATTGTACCTCAAGAATTAAAATTTATTATACATAACACTTGACAGTTATAAACTTCGTACTATAATAAACTTATGTCATACATAATGACATTTGTTTATGGAGATCAAGTATGAATAAAACACAAGAACGAATCTTAGATGAAATCCGTAAAAATCCGTATATTTCTCAACAAGCTCTAGCTGATTTAATTGGACTATCTCGTTCAGCTATCGCTAATTTAATCAAAGGCTTAACGGATGAAGGTTATATTACAGGTCGAGCTTATATTTTGAATGAAGAACGAGGTCATTTAATTGTTTGTGTAGGTGGTGCAAATTTAGATACTAAGTTGATCTTATCGGAAGATTTACAACTTGGCACATCCAACCCTGCTCAATCAAAACACTCTTTAGGAGGTGTAGTAAGAAATGTAGCAGAGAACTTAGGTCGTTTAAGTCAATCTGTAACACTCTTAACCTTGGTTGGAAATGATATGGCTGGACGTCAAATTCTAGAAGAGTGTCATCCCTTAATGGATGTCTCCAGAGTTCAAACTCTAGATGGTTATTCAACTGGATCATATCTTGCCGTTCTTAGTCCAAACGGTGAAATGAGTTTAGGTTTAGCTGATATGAATATTATCGAGAAGATGGATCCTGAATGGATGATATCTAATCAATCGGTTATAGCAGGTGCACATTTTATTGTGGTGGATAATAATCTTCGTAAAGATACGATGGAGAATTTATTTAATCAATGTTTACTCTTAAATAAGAAGCTGATCTTAATTGGAGTTTCTGCACCTAAGACAAAACGTTTACCTGAAAGATTAGATGGAGCTTACTTAACCATATTTAATTTAGATGAATCACAAGCATACTTCCACTCAACTGAGACAGATCCGATGGTTTTTGCGAAACGATGGATTGAAGCAGGATCGAAACATGCGATTGTGACAAATGGTGCTAATAGTGTTGCCTATGCTAGTTATGATCAAGAACCACGATTGAAACGAGTTAAACCTGCAAAGTACATTGTGGACGCGACTGGAGCGGGTGATGCGTTCTCGAGTGGTGTGATTTATGCATTAAATCAGAATATGAATTTAGAAGATGCTTTAGATTATGGATTAGCCAATGCAAATCAAACAATACAATCTATACATTCAGTTCGGAAAGAATTGAATGAAGCCCAATTACAACAAGACAAGGAGGATTATATCCAATGAGTACAAATCAATTTCTAAGTTTTTCAAAAGAAGTCACTGAGGCAATGAAAGCTGGTAAACCAATTGTCGCATTAGAGTCTACTATTATTTCACATGGTATGCCTTATCCACAGAATGTCGAAATGGCAAACACAGTAGAACAAATCATTCGTGAAGAAGGTGCAGTTCCTGCAACCATCGCAATCATGGATGGCAAGATTAAAATAGGATTAGAACCTGAAGAATTAGAGCTACTAGCTAAAACAGGACAAGATGTATTAAAAGTATCTCGACGTGATTTAGCAACCTGTTTATCCCTCAAAAAGATTGGCGCGACAACCGTCGCAGCTACCATGATCTGTGCAGAAATGGCTGGTATTCGTTTCTTCGTTACAGGTGGTATCGGTGGTGTTCATCGTGGATTTGAAGAAGATATGGATGTATCTGCTGACTTAGATGAAATGGCACAAACACGGGTGACTGTTATCTGTGCTGGTGCTAAATCAATTCTTGATTTACCAAGAACACTTGAATACTTAGAAACCAAAGGTGTTCCTGTTATTGGTTATCAAACAGATGAACTTCCTGCATTCTTTACACGTACAAGTGGCTATAAGTTGGAACAACGTATGGATACTCCAGCTGAAATTGCACACTTCGTTTACACAAAAGATTTACTCAATTTAAAAGGTGGAGAATTAATCACGAATCCTATCCCAAAAGAATATGAACTTGATCGAGCTTATATTGATGGAATAATTGCGGCATCTGTTCAAGAGGCAAAAGAAAAAGGAATCAGTGGTAAACGTGCTACCCCATTCCTATTAGGAAATATTGTTAAGCGTTCAGAAGGCAAGAGTTTAGCGGCAAATATCCAACTCGTTTATAACAACGCTCGTCTTGGCGCACAAATCGCAAAATCCTATAATCAATACAAATAATAAAGAGTCGTTCAATCTTGAACGACTTTTTTACTATAGTGTATTTAACACATACTGATATAAATAACGTCCTGCCCCATCTTGATCACAATCATATTCAGTAATCACATCCGCAATCGCTAAAGTATCGGGTGTTCCATTCTTTAAACAAACACCTAAGCCTGCCACTTTTAACATATCATTATCGTTACTTGCGTCTCCAATAGCGATGACTTCGGACAACTCTATTCCATTCTTTTTACAATATTCAATCAACGCAACCCCTTTATTAACTCTTGGGTCTTGGAACTCTAACATTTTAGGTCCTGATAAGAATGATTGATAATAAGGTCTAGGATGCGCAGCCGCAAAATCCACAATCTTCTTAACTTCTTCAGGATTTGGAGGAAGTCTAAATAATAGTTTTGCATTATCTGTTTCCCATAATTCGGATTCTTCTTTACATGGAATAGCTGGTTCATGATTACGAACTGCCGATGCCTTCATTTCTTCATCTAATCGACCACTTAACATATATCCTTCTTTATAAACAAATGGATTCAGATTTAAAGGTCTCATCATATCAATAATTTCATGAATATACTCTGCTTTTAATTTGAAAAACTCCTCATATGAATCATTTCTAACATCTAAGAGTTGTCCACCGTTCATTCCAATGATAACATCAAACTGAAAATCCAATCCCCACTTAGCCGCATTCGCTTTTAGTTGATCTCCAACAGGTCTTCCAGATGCGATACCTAATAATACTCCTTTTTCATGCAAATCAATTAATGCTTGGCGTGTAAGTGGCATGATATCTTTGCCATAATTCACTAGAGTTCCATCAATATCTGCAATAACTAGTTTTGTCTTCATATTATATTTTCCCTCTATTCTCTAGTGTTCATCCTATCATTGAAGAGTGAAAACATAAACAAACAAACATGAAAAATAGTTCCAATCTACTTATCAATTAGAACTATAATGGTATTGAGGAAGATTATGGATAAACAAGCCTTTATTCATCACTTTAATCATCTCAACCGAAGGGATTTTATACCAGAACCTTTTAAAGTTGAATTATTATTAGACACTCCCTATCCAATAGGATTTGGACAATCAACTTCACAACCATCGTTAATTCAACAAATGATATTAATCCTTGATCCAGAACCTACAGATACTGTCCTTGAGATTGGGACAGGATCTGGTTATTTAACAGCACTCCTATCCCCTTTTGTGAGTAGGATTTATTCCGTTGAAAGAATCAAAGAACTCTCTAAACAAGCTCAAACTCGATTAACTCAACTGGGTTATTTGAATATCGATTATATTATCACAGATGGAACTAATGGATATCCTTCATCTGCACCTTATGATCGTATTATTGTCTCTGCCGCATGTAATGAGATTCCACCTTCTTTAATCAATCAACTCAATGTGAATGGTAAGCTTTTAATTCCAGTGGGACAGAAATATTCGCAAAGACTAAACCTTGTAGAGAAAGATAAAATGGGAAACATCACTAAAACAGATATGGGTGGCGTTGTGTTTGTAGAACTCATTGGAGAATTTGGGTTTCGACCAAAAGATTAAGATAAAGATATATAAAATATTATCTATATTTTGTATACTATTTTCAGGGGGAAAAATTATGCAAATAATTCCAATGATTTTAGCCGGTTTATCAGCATTTTTACCAGTTGTGCTTATCGTAGTTTTACAAATCTATTTATGTAACTTGAATCAAAGATGGATCGGTTTATTATTACCTATCTTAGCATTCTTATTCGGATCATTCTTATTCTATATTGGTTATTTCAGTGGATTTATGGATTCAATGGTAAGAAGTGCATTATTCGCATTAATATTTTATTTACCTAGCTTAATTCTATTTTTGATTTACTTGAAAATGAATCATTCTAATCAAAGAATAAATACTATTTCTCAAGACTTAAGTTAATCAAACTTAAGTTTTTTTATAAGTTACTGAATAATTCAGTCATCTATTTAAACTAACCAGTTTTATAGAGTTTATCTGTTTTACTATAATAAGCATTAGAAATCTTTTTAGCATTAAACTATTATTCTTTATATCAAATAAAAACCGCCTTTAAGCGGTTTGAGCCACATTGTTGTAAAACAAGTGGTCGAATTCCTTTAAACTTGTATCCAAAAATAGATTTATATTTTTAAATTTAAGATAGTCTTTAACAAGTATACATTAAATAAAATTAGACCTCGTTAAAAACTCTGTTTTTTACTATTTAAAATATCCGCTAATGAGATTGAGAAATTGTAAATTTAGTATATGATTTTAAATTTCAAAAACTGTACTAATATAATGAAGAAATCTACTTCGTGTTAAATGTTAAGATCTATTAAAGTTTCTCGATTGCATCAATGAGTTTTGGTAAATAATATGGTAAATCAGGTGGACGTCGGCCAGAAATGAGGTTTCCATCTACAACAACTGCTTCATCCACCCAATGTGCTCCTGCATGCATCAAATCATGCTTGATACCTGGTGTACTGGTTACAGTTCGTCCTTTGAGAATATCTGCTGATGATAATACCCACCCTGCATGACAAATCATTCCGATAACTCGTTTCTTCTCATTCATAGTACGTACAAATGTTAAGACACTTTCATACCGTCTTAGTTTATCTGGTGCCCATCCACCTGGAACCAATATAGCATCATAAGTCGAGATATCGACTTTGTCAAAACTCAAATCAGCTTCAACTGTTAAACCAAACTTTCCTAAATAGCTTTTCTTTTCAACTCCCGCTACATCCACCAAAGCACCTTCTTCTTTTAATCTCAACATAGGATAGAATAGTTCTAAGTCATCAAAATCCTCAGAAACAAGCGATAAAATTCTTTTTCCTATTAGACGCATATAAATTCCTCCTTAGTAATAGATTATCACGTTTTTGTCATTCTTCTGTTTCTTAACTCTATTTTTCGACAATAAAATCCATTATTATCTTAAATGATTGCGCTTACATCTTCCGTGATGTAAAATTATACAAATCATTCTTTATCAAAAAACAGATATGAAAGTAAAACTTTCTCTGCTTTTTACATAGGAGGAGCTTTATGCAAGATATCATAATAATTGGCGCAGGTATTATTGGAAGTACCGTTTTTTATGAACTAACAAAACAACCTGTTAGTGTAACGATACTAGAAAAAAATCTAGATGCCGGATTAGAGGTTACAGGTCACAACAGTGCCATTATTCATAGTGGTATTGATCCAACTGATGGTACGTTAAAAGCAAAATATAATATTCTAGCAGTTCCTATTTATGAAGCGTATTGTAAGGAGCTGGAAACCCCATATAAACGTATTGGAGCCTATGTTGTCGCGAAACATCCCGATGAGCTTGATCATCTTTATGAATTACAATCACGTGCATTAAAACGTAATGTCCCTGTTGAACTATTAACTCGCGATGTTGCGCTTCAAAATGAACCCTATCTTTCAGACTCGATTGTTGGCGCATTAGATATGCCTACAACCGCAATTATTCAACCCACACACCTTTCACAACAAGCGATTAAAAAAGGGGTAAAAAATGGTGGAGTCGCTAAATTTGATACAAAAGTACTTAAAATTATTAAAGCCAATAATCATTTTGAAGTTCACACCAATAAAGGTGTTTTTGAAAGTAGGCTTGTTGTAAATGCCTCTGGACTATATGCTTCAGAAATTGAACAAATGGTCTCAAAACCAAGCTTCAACTTACATTATCGACGTGGTGAGTACCTTGTATTATCTGATCAAGCATCTTATGTTACTTCTAGAATTTTTTATCCCGTTCCATCTCCACTTGGTAAAGGAGTTTTATTTGTCCCTACGATTGATGGAAAATTCTTAATTGGACCTAATGCGTTAGATGTTAAAACCATTGAAGATAATATCGTTACTGAAGCAGGAATTCATGAAGTAAAAGATAAAATATTAAAAATGATGAAGAATATTCCTTTCCAATATGAAATTAATACATTTTCTGGATTAAGACCAAGAGTTGATTCGGATGATTTCATACTATCAGAAAGCCCATATGTAAAACACTTTTTCAATTTTGTTGGTATTGAGTCGCCTGGAATCTCAAGTGCACCCGCAATTGCTTATGATATGGTTCATAGTTTACTAATACCTAGTTTAAACAGTCTTGAATAATAACTTTAGAGTATATGAAGTTATATTACCTATAATCAAAATTATTCTTTATCAAATCTAATTTCCACTTTTCACAAGGATGAAACGAATTGATTGATTTTTCATGACATTTCTTTAATATCAAACCTTTAAAATATTTTTAATAATTTTTCGAATATTATTTAAACCTGCAAATATATAATCTATGTATTGTTTTAAACCAAGATCATTATTAAATAGTTGATTAGCTTTAAAATTGTGTATGCTTATGTTCAAAGTTAAATCTTTATAATCTATGCTATGATTTGTAAAAGAAGACATTATTATAGGAGATAAATATGGGACATATCACGTCACGTAATCATTATGAAAACCTCGTTACACGACTCAACCGCTTTCCACAGGGGGCACCTCCAAGCGAAACGCTCAATAAGCTTCTCAGTGTACTTTTCAGCGAAGAAGAAGCTCAGTTTGTTTCTCTTTTGCCTGTACAAGCATTTACCGCTAAAATCGCCTCTAAACGATCAAAAATGCCGGTTGATGAATGCGAATCATTACTCGACGGATTGGCTTCACGCGCAATTTTGCTGGACTGGGAAAAAGGTGGGGTACGTTATTATATCTTGCCCCCACCTATGGCGGGTTGGATCGAGTTTTCGATGATGAGAGTACGTGATGATATAGATCAGCACAGTCTTGGTCAATTGCTTTATCAATATATGAATGTTGAAGAAGATTTCGTGCGTAATTTGTTTTTTGGTTCAGACACCAAAATCGTCAGGGCTTTCGTCAATGAAGATGCGATAGAATCCAGTCAATCAGAAGACAACATTTTGGAAGTCATGGATTATCAACGGGCAACACATGTCATTAATTCATCTGAACACATCGGGATAGGAGTTTGTTATTGCCGTCATAAAATGGAACATGTCGGAAAAGCTTGTGATGCTCCAAAAGAAATATGCATGACTTTCGGCAATGTCGCTGATTCCTTGATACGGGCAGGATATGCTCGAAGAGTAGAAAAACAAGAATGTCTGGATCTTCTGGACGTCGCATACTCACACAACCTCGTTCAAATCGGAGAGAATACGATGAACTCTGTTTCATTCATATGCAATTGCTGTGGATGCTGCTGTGAAGCTTTGCTCGCAGCCAAGAAATTCGGTACTAGTGCAACCATCGCCACCACCAACTTTCTACCCACAGTCAATAGTGAACGATGCACCTCTTGTCAAGCATGTGTCGACGTATGTCCGATGGATGCATTGAGCTTTGTAGATGGTTTAAATAAGAGTACCCAAAAGTGTGCATGTAAGAATCCCCACTTACCACGCAAAACGGACTCTTTTTTGATACAATCATCGTCATGAAAGGATGATGATTGTATGACAGATATTGT
>JAJZTY010000006.1 GCA_021847325.1 Bacillota bacterium | reverse complement strand
ATTGTCCAAATATATACAATTGATGAAAAGAATCGGATCTTAATTACACAGAGACATCCATTAAAACACTTTGGTTATTATTGGGAGATAACGGCTGGAAGTGTCATTAAAGGTGAAGATGAGTTAAGTGCTGCAGTAAGAGAGTTAGAAGAAGAAACTGGGATTAAAGTTTTAAAAGAGAGTCTATGTTTGATTCAGTCGTATCTTGGTCAAACTTCTATTTGGTATAGTTATATTCATAAAGTTGATATGAAGAATCAGTCTATTCGATTAGCTGAAAATGAAACGATAGATTATCGTTTTATCTCGATTGATGAGTTTAATCATATGATTCAAACCAAACAATTTCCAAGACCAACTTTAGAATACTTTAAGTTATACAAAGATAATTTTTATCAGAAGTATACATCACTTTTAATGAAATAGAAAAAGATTATTGATATAATGCTTAAACATTGGAGGATTTATGTTTAAGACATTCTATCTGGTAAGTGGAACAATTAGTTTGGGTATTGGTTTTGTAGGATTGTTTTTACCTGTATTACCAACAACTCCTTTTGTATTATTATCACTTTATTTATTTGGTAAAGGTCATCCTGAAAAAGTAGAAGAAGTTTTGAATCATCCTCGATTTAAACCTTATATAGTTGATTATATTTCTAAAGAAGGAATTCCATTAAAAGCTAAGATAAAAGCATTATCGATTCTATGGATTAGTATTATATCTACTATTATCTTCTTTGTTCATTCATTCCCGTTAAGAGGTTTAATTCTTACAAGTTCAAGTTTAGTTACTTTATATATCATTACCCGAAAAACAATAAAATGAGCTATTCGCTCATTTTTGATTTAGATACTCATCTTTCAATTTAACGTATTCTTCCGCATTCCAAACGATATGATCAATTTCAGATTGTTTAAGAGGTCTTTTTATACTTGCTGGTAATCCTACTACTAAATGTCCAGATTCAATTACCGTTCTTGGTGATACGGTTGCGCCAGCCGCAATCAAGTTGTTCGAATGAATAACCGCATTATCCAGTACGGTAGAAGTACTACCTATAAGTACATTATCATGAATGGTAGCCCCATGAACATGAGCTAAATGACCTATAGTGACATTCTCACCTATAAATACTTTAGTATCTGGATCTACATGAATAACTGCGCCATCTTGTACATTTGTACCTTTACCAATCACGATAGGATTAACATCACCTCTTAAGACTGCAGAAGGCCATATGGACACATCATCTCCTAATGTTACATCTCCTATAATAGTTGCGGTTTCCGCAATATACACATTTTTTCCTAATTTTGGACTTTTGTTTCTAAATGAAAGTATCATACAATTCCTCACTTTAATGTCATTATTTTAACATATAAAACTTATTCTTGATTTAGTCATGCTTAAATGTTAAACTTGAAACATAAATCGATGATTGGAAAGTAGTAAGCTTTTATATTCAAGGTATAGAGAGTCAGTGGATGGTGCGAACTGAACCTTGTAAAAAGTTGAATGGGTCCATAAGAGCAAGGTGAATTACAGTAACCAAGACGGATGCTTACCGTTATAGAAGCTAGGATATGTTAGTATCTGAAGAAAGATGTCACATTTTTGTGATAATTAGGATGGCACCGCGAACACCACTTGCGCCTATATTGGGCAAGGGTGTTTTTTTATTGGAGGTGAGCACAAATGACATGAACAAACTTGTTTGAATTATTGATAAAAATTGAAAAGGAAAATTTAAATGAAAACAAGAGAACTTGTATTAGCGGGAATTTTACTCGCATTAGGCTTAACTCTACATACTGTGACACCAAGTTTATTCGGATCAGTAAAACCAGATTTTTTACTCGCAACGCTTTTTATAGCGATTCTTTATCAACCCAAACTCAACAATGTGCTTGTCATAGGTATTGTGGCAGGTATCATGGCAGCACTAACAACTGGATTTCCAGGAGGACAGATACCCTCCATATTGGATAAAGTATTCACTGCTTTGTTTGTATTAATCTATACTAAAGGAATGAAATTTTCTATGAATAGTATAAAGGTCGCATTACTAGGGTTCGTAGGAACAATATTAAGTGGAATTATTTTCCTTGGAAGTGCAAGTTTGATGGTTGGTCTACCTGTGTCATTTTCGAGTCTTTTTATTCTTATTGTAGTTCCAACAGCTTTAGCAAACACTGGATTAACGGTTATCCTATATCAAACAGCTCAATTAATTATGAAGAAAGATCGATTGAAGAAAGTCTCGTTGACTTAATTGATTAAATACGATAATGTTTTATAGGGAATGAGCGTCTCCCATCGAAAGAAAACCGCGTAAAGCTGATGACTTCTGTTTCTTTTTAACAGATCATCAGCTTTTTTTAGGAGGAAATATGTTAGTTAGTTTAGCACTTATGTTGTTAGTTGGATTTGGATTAAGTGGTTTATTTAAGCTGATAAAACTACCTGGTCTCATTGGGATGATTTTAGCAGGAATACTACTTGGACCACATATGTTTAATCTGATTAGTCCATCTTTACTTAATATTGCGTCTGAACTCAGACAAATCGCATTACTCGTAATATTATTAAGGGCTGGATTAAGTTTAGATATTCAAGATTTAATCAAAATTGGTCGTCCGGCTTTACTGATGAGTTTTCTTCCTGCTTTATTCGAAATGGGAATGATTATCCTGATTGCGCCTATCATTTTAAATATTTCTATCTTAGATGCGGCAATTTTAGGAGCAGTCTTAGCAGCTGTTTCACCTGCAGTTGTCGTTCCAAGAATGATCCATCTAATACAAGAGGGCTATGGTCACAAACATCGAATTCCTCAGATTATCATGGCTGGGGCAAGTTTAGATGATATCTTCGTAATTATTTTATTTACTTCCTTTGTATCACTTAGACAAGGTCAAGCAATCGATTTTTCTTTATTTCTATCTCTTCCTATATCAATCTTAACGGGAATTGGTTTAGGTTTCTTAATCGGTTGGATCTTTGTAAGTGTATTTAAACGCATTCACATGCGAGATACAATTAAAGTATTACTCATATTAAGTATTTCATTTCTATTACTTGGTCTTGAACATCAAATAACAAATTATTTTCCATATTCCGCTTTATTAAGCGTTATATCAATCGGATTAAGCATTCTTTACTTCTATCCAAAACTCGCTAATCGAATCACATCTAAATTTTCAAAGATATGGGTCGCATCTGAAGTTTTCTTGTTTATTTTGGTTGGGGCAGTGGTCGACTTATCAAGTTTACAATCGTATGCATGGTTAATCGCATTAGTTTTAGTTTTAGGATTAATTTCTCGTATTATTGGAGTCCAAATGTGTTTGGTCAAATCTAATTTAACCCCTAAAGAAAGGTTGTTTACAGGCGTTGCATATATTCCAAAGGCAACTGTTCAAGCGGCTATTGGATCCATTCCTTTTAGTTTAGGTTTTAGTTCAGGCAATATCATTTTAGCTGCGGCAGTACTTGCAATTCTTATTACAGCGCCTCTTGGTGCATTTGGGATTGATGTTCTTACAAATAAACTTTTAGTTAAAGATCGTTAATTAATATTAATAAACTTCACTCATAGAGTACTTAATAATAAAACAGTGCATAATTTCAATATCTATGTATTATTTTTTAATTATTTGAATTGATAAAAGTTGTAATTACATAACACTTGGATTAGTATTAAGTTAGATAAGATCTTATTAAAAGCGAAAGCGAGTTTTAATATATGAGAAACAAGAAGGGACTAACTCTTGTAGAAGTAGTTGTTGCCATGGGTCTATTTGGAATTATCATGGTTGCACTTTTCCCTGCGTTTCTTATCACTAATTTAATGAATATAACATCAAGAGAATTTACAGATGCAAACTTCCATGTTCAGACAGAAATGGAAGAAATATATAATGCAAGTAAAGCAACAGGTGCTACTGCAAGTAGTGTTTTAACATCGTTAGGATATACTTGTGTTTCAACTACATGTACAAAAGATGAGGGTGATTATCATTATATTGCTACTTATAGTACGAATGCTCAAGTAGCAACTATTACGAATCTTTTGATTGTGGTATCGAATCAAAGTGGTAATCCAAATTATGGTAAAGATCGTGCAGAATTACAGCTCTATTTAAGGTTTGGTAATTAATATGCTAAAGGGGAAAAAGGGGTTCACTCTAATAGAATTAGTCATCACTTTTTTGATTGTGGTAATTGTTTTTGGTGTGTTAGCTAACTTAGTAGGTTTTTCAACTGAATTTTTTAGAGATGAGAATACTCAAGTTGCGACCCAAGAATCTCTGAGGCTCGTAGCAGTCAACTTTGAAAAAGATGTTCGTAGATATGCTTTGGATTCTACCAAAGTATCACAGTCTGGTGATTGTTATACATTAGGATCGACAGTAACTTATTGTTATGTTAGTGCTAACAAAGAGATTACTAGAAATAGTGTTGTTGTTGCTACTGGAATTTCAAGTTTTTCATTAAACTTGTCTAATTCTTCTTTTATTCGATTTAACATTGTGACGATTCAAGATACAAGAGGTCAGTCAAATGATCTTACGATGGATATATATTATCGTACTGAAAGGACGGGATAGAATGAAACCATTCAAAAATAATAAAGGTGTTGCATTAGTAACAGTTGTTTTAATTTTCCTTGTCCTAGTAATTTTACTAGCAGGGGTTATGTTTGCGTCTGTTACTAACCAAAAAAATGCAGTTGTATCAAAAGAACATACATCAGCTTATTATGTCGCGGAGTCAGGATTGAATGTGTCAGTTGAAAAATTGAGAAGTTATCTTGTTACAAATGGATATAGCTCAATACCTATGGGTCAATATACTACAAAAATGGAATTATTAGACGACTTTATTACAGATGATCTTAATGGAGATACAGGAGTATTAGTTCAAGGATCGTATTTGATTCAAGCTTCGGTTGGAACATCAAATACATATATTTTAAGATCATCAGGAACTGTTAATGGTATTACACGAACGCTTGAAGGTACTTTTAGTTTTGATCCAATTTTAGAAAATAAAGCTAAAGCTATTATCGCAAAAGGGAATATAGATTCAAAGAATGGTACAATTGTTGGCCCAATTGCAAGTCTACTTAGCCCCGCTGGAAGTGATATTGCGATTACTTGTAATGGTAGTAGTTCAACAAATATAAGTGAAATATTTTATCCTATGCCTCTTCCATCTGGAAGTACAGTAAGTGTTGGTGGAAATTGTGGTGGAGCAAAAGCTGTATATGATGCTGATGAAACAATAATTTTTCATGATTTCAGTTTACCAACTTTTTATAAATCAACAGATACTGTCGTTGTAGATGGAGTTACAAAAAATGTGTTAGTGAAGATTACACCAACGGCATCAAAATATACTTTTCCAGCTTTAACTTCAGGACAGCAAGGTTATTACATTGATAATTTGCCAAACTCAAGTGTGACATTCGATTTAGGTACTTCAGGTACATCAAATACTGTTTACAACTTATTTGTAAGTAATGTGTCTGTCGCAAGTAATACCAATCTTGGCGTAGGTGCAATAAATGTAATTGGCAATGGAAAACTAAAAATGCATATAATTATAAATAAAACTAATTATGTTAATGCGAATAGTTCTTATCAATTCACATGGAATGCTAATATAAATCAAAGTTTATTAACTTCGACAAATCCAGAAGATATTTCTAAATTTCAATTGATAATTAAAAGAGGGACAGGATTTACTTCTAGTGAGTATCCAACATTCTCTATAGGAAATTCAAATATATTTGTAGGTAGTTTAATGATGGACTATGTTAATTTGTCTTTTGGGAATTTTGATTTTAAGGGATTTATAGCCTCTTTAGGAAAGAGTTTTACGATTACATCGACAAGTAATATTACTGGGCCTATGTGGGTATATGCACCTTATGCGAATGTTAGCTTATCCTCTAATGGTGTTATCAATGGATCTATCATATCAAATTCAGTAGATTTTGCTTCAGGGGCGACATTAAAATATATGCAGTATCTTGGGCCTTTACCTCCAGAATTAACACTTCCATTATTTATTGGAGGTGCACCAGTACCTGTAGGGATTACTTTTAAATTCACTAACTTTAAAGAAGTTTAAGGGGGTATTATGAAGAGTTATCATGTAACGGCGGTAGATAATACTGGGAAAACAATTGAAGATATTATTGCTGCTGAAGATGCACAAGAACTAGCACAGATTATTAAAAGCAAATCTTTGTATTTATTAGAATTTAAAGAAGGCATATCATCTTCAGAATCAATTTCTAAACTGAATATTAAGAGTATTGTAGTTTTCTGCCGTCAATTAGGTACAATGGTTGGTTCAGGTATTCCTATCGTACAAGCTTTAGATATGCTTCAGTCTAGAGCAGTTAATAGAAAAGCACGACAAATATTTAGAAATATTTACGAAGAAGTTCAAAAAGGTAATTCGTTATCAAAGGCTATGCAACTTCAAAAAGGAGCTTTTCCAGAGCTATTAACTAATATGGTTATGGCTGGTGAGCTTGGCGGGACTTTAGACAAAAGCTTAGGAAGGATGTCTGTGCATTATGAGAAAGAGCAAAAATTAACCAATAAAGTTCGATCTGCAAGTATATATCCAGCAATATTAGGTATTGTTTCAGTTGCTGTAATCCTTATGCTAGTTACTTTTGTACTTCCAACTATTACTGGAATGTTTCCTGCAGAAAATTTGCCATGGACTACTGAAATAATTCTTGGATTTAGTAATTTTGTAACAGGAAATTGGTTAACAATCATTGGAGTTATACTAATTACAATTGTTGGATTAAGATTATTATTAAACATAAGATCAGTGAGAGTTGAGTTTGACAAGCTTAAATTACTTCTACCTATTTTTGGTAAACTTAATCAAACAATATATTCAGCAAGATGTGCAAGAGCATTAGCTTCACTTTATGCAAGTGGTGTTCAGACGATTGAGATGTTAGAAACAACTTCAAGAGTATTAAATAATACTTATTTAGAAGATGCTTTTATAGATGTTATTACAGAAGTAAGTAAAGGGGAGTTTATTTCGAAAGCTATTTCTGCAACAGGTGCGTTTGATCCAATGTTATCATCCATGATTTATATCGGTGAAGAGTCAGGGTCATTGGGAGATATTTTAAATAGTACTGCAGATTACTTTGATGATGAAGCTGATGCAGCATTACAAAGAATGATCGCTATGTTTGAACCAATCATGTTAATTATTCTTGGTATTATTATAGGTTTTATCGTTGTCTCAATTATTCAGCCTATATTTACGATGTACGAGTCCATTGGTAAGTAATGGAAGGGGGAATTTAAATGGCATTATCAATTGAAATTCGCAATGGTTTTGTTTATTTGGTAGAAGCGCGAGCTACCAAAACAAGTGTTACAATTCAAAAAACTCATTACTATAGTTTTCCTGAAGAATGGGTAACAGAAACAGGTATAAATAATCCTGAAGGTTTCTCATCTCTTCTTTTACAACACATGAGAGAACAAAACATTCGCGATAAAAAAGCTTTTGTTTGTATTAATAATGGATCTGTTATTTATCGTGAATTAAATTTACCTCGTGTAGAGGATCGAAAGATCCCTCTATTAGTGCGCACAGAAATGATGAGTGCACTAAATTTAACACCTGACTATATTATGGATTATGTTTATTTAAATGAAGTTGAAAGCGATGGGTCGATGTATTATCGTGTACTTGGAGTCGCGATGTTAAAGTCTGCAATAGAGAGTATTCTTGAAGTCGCTAAACGCTGTCATTTACAATTACAAGTAATTGATTCGGCTACTAACTCAATCTTGAAGCTAGTTCAGGACAATAAATTAGTACAAGAATCTGATCAACTAATAATTGCGGATGTTGGAAATGGTCATTTAAAATTATACTTATATGAAAATGGACAGTATGCTTTATCAAGAAATAATAAACTAATTTCATTTAAAGATAATTCAAATGAAGAAATGATAAGCACAATCGTAGATAATATTAATAAAATGGTCCAATTTTCTTACACTCGTAAATTAGGTACTGATTCCAAAAGGGTTGTTTTATGTGGTATCGATGAATTACTTGAAGATTTACAAAAACAAGTCAGTGAAAATCTCTTGATTGAGTGTGAGATACTTAAAAAACCTTATTTTGTGAATGGAATGAAGTATGAGAATCGTTATGTGAATGCCATCGGCACATTATTAAGGAAGTGATGGAAATGAAAAAACAAGATATGAACTTATTGCTCACTTATAAAGCTGAGCAACAAAGAAAAGCCAATAAAATTAGTCCAATTAGAATGTATGTTGTTATTATCATTGCATCTGCCTTAATTGTTGGTGCATTCGCAGTAAAACTTGCACTTGATAACATGTCAATAAAAGATGAGATTAAGAGTGTAGAAGATTACATAAACAGCCCTAATGTTGTTAATAAGATGGCTGAACTGTCTAAGATTAATGAAAATATAAAATTACTAGATGATATTGAAAAAGAAGCCTTAACATTAAAAGATGTTATTGATTATAAACCACATTTTGATTCTAAAGTTTTAGATGTAATTTATTACGAACGCCCCAATACTATTAAATTTACTGACATTGATTATAAAGCAAATCAAGTAAGCCTTGAGTATACAGCAAAGAATGTTTCAGATGTGTCTAACTACGTTCTTAAACTTCAACGCACCTATAGTTTTGCAGATGTTTCATATAATGGCTATATCTATGATGACGAACTTAAATTGTATACAGGAACAATTGTCTGTTTATTAAAGGGGGGCAATTAATATGCGAGTTTCAAAACGTGAAGCCTTCTTATTATTCATTCTTGCTTTAGTTGGTATTGTTGGAATGATGATTGCATTTATTGTTCTTCCTCTTATGAATGAAGTTAATGCGAACAAATTAGTTTTAGAAGATCTTAATAATCAAAAATTAATTATTGATACATCGATTCCTAATGAAGCAAATCTAAAAAAACAATTAGATACAAGACTAATTGAAGTTTCAGATTTATTGCATACATTTGAGTCACCTATCAATGAAGCACAATTTGAACGTTGGGTTCTCCCATTAACGACTAAGTACAACATGAAAGTTCTTGAAACAAACTTCACAGATGTTGAACTTACAACTCCAATTTCTTTAGAAACTCAACCCACAGTAGTTTACTATACAATTCGTGAGCTAGTTGAAAAGTTTAACTCAATAGCTAAAGAAGAGTATATTGTTCCAGAAAGTGAATCGTTAGTTTTATTATCAAAACATACGTATAATGTTAATACAACGTATGCTCGTTATGTATATTTCTTAGATGAAGTAAGAAATTGGGATACTTCAATCTTTATTACTGAATCACATTACAATTTTGAAGATGCATTAGCTACATTTACGTTTGAACTTTATACCATAGAACAATTACTTCCCAGTGAAATAATTAGAGATTATACATCAGATATTACGGCTGGTGGTACAGGTAAGGGAGATGCGAATGAAGATCCACACCCAGAAGGTGGCAAATAGTTTAACTAAAAAAGTTTAAATACCATATGAATATTTGGTTTCCGTATAAGTAGGCAATATAGATTCCAATACAGAGATAAGGACCAAAAGCAATCAATGACTTACGGTCCTTCTGTTTAGTTAAAAGAAGGTATATTGCCATACAACCACCAAGTATACTTGCGATAAAAAATGCGACTAATGTTGCTTGATATCCAAGTAATAAACCAGCGATAGCGATGAGTTTTATATCACCACCACCAATACCACCTGTTAAATAGGCAATGATATAGAATGGTATGCTTATGATAAAGAATCCTATAAAATGATCAAGGATTGGTAAAGGTGAAATAAACAGATTAAGTAATGCAATTGCTAATAATATTATTTGGAATCGATCATAGATTTCCATCGTATCAATATCAATCATGGCTACTATGATTAAGACTGAAGTAAGTATAAATCCTATTAAGCTTTCATAGCTAAATCCAAATCGATAGAATACAAATGTTAAGGTAATTGCAGTTAAAAGTTCAATCAAAGGATATCGAATTGAAATCTTATGTTTACAACTTCTACATTTACCACCTAAGAAAATATAACTGATGATTGGTATTAAATCATATGCTTTAATAGGTGTCATACAGTTTGGACAATGAGAAGATTGATGGATTAATGATTCGTTTTTTGGTAATCTTAAGATAACAACATTAAAAAAAGAACCGAATATCGCTCCGTAAACAAAGACTAGAATAAAGTAAGGTAATTGCATATGAAATCCTCTTTATTTATATTATACAGATTTTAAGTGTTCATAACATATGTGGAGGAAATTTAATGAGAGCTGTACGTTTAGGACAAGTATTAGTAGATGAAAAGATTATTACGCCAGATCAACTTAACAATGCTCTAGATCGTCAAAGAATCGTTAAAAAACGTCTAGGTGTTGTTATTTCTGAAATGGGATATGCAAATGAACGTGATATTCTAAAAGCTTTAGCCAAACGTTTATCAGTTGAGTATGTTGATACTCCACTTTTTTCGGTCGAATTAGATGTCGTAAAACTTATTTCTGAACAATTAGCTCGTAAATATAATATTGTTCCTATGAACTTAAGGAATGGTGTTATTACAATTGCGACAAATGATCCTTTAGATTTTACTTGTTTAGAAGATTTAAATATTATCACAGGCTATGAAATCAAAACAGTAGTTTCCGCTACTAGTGAAATAGAAAAAGCAATTAACCGTGTTTATTCAAGACGTTCAGCTGATGAAATCATTAATGACATTAAAGACGAGTATGGTGTTACTTCTGTTCTTGGTGGTGATACAAGCGATGATGAAAGTATGGCAGAACGCGTTGATTCTGCACCAGTCGTCAAACTTGTTAATAACTTAATATTTGATGCATTCCAACAAAATGCTTCAGATATCCATATCGAACCTGAAGAAAATATGACACGTGTTCGCTATCGTATTGATGGAGATTTACAATTACACAATGAATTCAGTGCTGATGTTCACCAATTAATTATTACACGTATCAAAATCGTGAGTGGTATGAATATAGCAGAGAAACGTATTCCTCAAGATGGAAGTTTCCAATTTAAAAGTGAATTCTTTACATTTGATATTCGTGTATCATCTCTTCCTACACCTTATGGCGAGAAAATTGTTTTACGTTTATTAGGTGCAGATAGAAATATTGACTATAACTTATCGAGTTTAGGTTTATCAGAATATACCCAGGAAATTATTCGTAAAGCATTAAGATTACCTCATGGTATTTTATTAGTTACTGGACCGACAGGAAGTGGTAAGACTACCACCCTTTATTCAATGTTAGCTCAGTTAGCCGATGTTAAAAAAGCAATTGTAACAATTGAAGATCCAATTGAACGTAAATTCAATGGAATTACTCAAGTACAAGTCAACCCACGCGCTGGCTTAACATTTGCGAATGGATTAAGATCAATCTTACGTCAAGACCCAGATACGATTATGATCGGGGAAATTCGAGATGGAGAAACAGCTGAAATCGCTATTAGAGCTGCTATTACAGGACACTTTGTCTTATCCACAATCCATACCAACGACGCATTATCAACTGTAGTAAGACTTGTCGATATGGGGGTTGAACCTTTCCTTGTCGCATCTTCCGTAAAATGTGTAATTTCTCAACGTTTAGTAAAGAAAGTATGTCCTAACTGTAAGAAAGAACATGAAGTTGAATTATCAGACAATTTACTATTACAAACTCATTTGAAATCAGCCTATAAAGGAAATGGATGTACAGAATGTAATCAAACCGGTTATCAAGGAAGAACCGCAGTTTTTGAAATTATTCTAATTGATTCAAAATTACAAGAGCTTATTGCAGATAAAGCAAATATGGATGATTTGAAACATTACGCACAAGAAAAGAAAATGCGTATGTTAAGAGAAGAAGTTTTAGATTTAATCACATCAGGAGTGACTACTGTTGAAGAAGGCATCCGAATTCTTTATTCAGTAGATTAAGGGGGGCTTATGTTACTCACAATATTGCAGTATGCACGTAAAAATGAATGTTCAGATATTCATTTAGTCGCAAATCGAAGACCAATTGTTCGACATATAGGAGAACTGGTTAGTTTAGATTTGCCCGTATTAGAAAATGGTCAGGTATATGATATTATTCAAAGTATTATCTCTCCTGAACAACTTGAGATGTATGAAAAGGGAATGGATGTTGACTCAGCCTATACAGATGATGCAGGACACAGATATCGTCTAAATATCTATCGTCAACAAGGTGTACCTGCAATCGCGATGCGTCTATTAAACAATCATATTCCTACGATTGATGAATTAAAATTGCCGCCAATATTAAAAGATATTGCGATGCAGCCTCGTGGATTAGTCCTCGTAACAGGTCCTACTGGAAGTGGTAAATCGACCACACTTGCTGCTATGATAGATTATATCAATGACAGTAAGAAACATCATATTCTAACATTAGAAGATCCAATAGAGTACATTCATCAATCCAAGAAGAGTATGGTAAATCAACGTGAAATTCATAAAGATGCGCACGATTTCCAATCCGGATTAAGATCAGCACTTCGTGAGGATCCAGATGTTATACTGGTAGGAGAAATGCGAGACTATGAAACCATTAGTTTAGCACTAACTGCCGCTGAAACAGGTCACTTAGTACTTTCAACACTCCATACTACAGGAGCTGCTAGTACTATCGACCGTATTATAGATGCATTTCCACCACACCAACAATCACAAGTACGTACACAACTCGCAGGAGTATTAAAGGCTGTTATTTCTCAAGCATTACTCCCTAAAGCGGATTTTTCTGGACGTACAGCAGTTCACGAAATTATGTTAATGACAGACGCTATTGGTAACTTAATTCGTGAAAATAAGATTGTACAGATTAACACGGCAATTCAAACAGGTTTAAGAGTCGGTATGCAAACCCTCGATGGCAATTTAGCTAAACTTGTTTCGGATCATATTATCTCTTTTGAAGTGGCTAGTGAGATAACCAGTAATCCTGAGTTACTAAAACGCTATCTTGGTAGACCATAAGAAATAATAATATGTATTATTATCGAATTGTTTATTGACTATTATTATTAATTGGTGTTTAATTTATTTAACAAAAGGAGGGGAATATTAATGAAAAAAATTCTCACTAAAAAAGGGTTTACTCTTATTGAATTAATCGTTGTTATTGCTATTTTGGCTATCTTAGCTGCTATTTTGATTCCTTCATTGACTAATTATATTAAACAAGCAAATATCTCTAAAGAACAAGCAAATGCTAGAACTAACTTTTCTGAAGTTTCGTTAGCATTTGCGACTGGACAAACTCCAGTGTATTTAACTGGATGTTCATTAGGGACAGCTGGTGATTTGGATACATTTACATGTACATTTACTGTTGCTAATGGTGGAACAGGATATACTTACGCTGCATCTAACGAATTTAAACCAACAGCTCCAACAGCTCCAACAGCTCCTTGATCCTAGTAAACTCAAAATTATAATATAAAAACCCAACACTCAGGAGTTGGGTTTTTTTAATTCTTATAATAATGTTAATCTGTTTTAAACTATTGTTTTAAATCATCCCAATTATAAGACTCACCCATCCAAGAGATTTCCCATTGATGTCCATCAAGGTCTTCAAATACTCTGAGATACATAAAACCATGATCGGTAGGAGTGGCATATTCATGTGCTCCTAACTCAACTGCTTTGTTAACCATATTATGTACATCATCTTTTGTATCGACTTGAAGGGAAACCAATACTTCTGTAGTTTGTTTTCCAAGACTTAATGGTTTTGGGGTGAATGTCTGAAAATACTCTTCCATTAACAACATTGCATAAAAATTATCGCCTAAAACTAAACATAGTGCTTTCTCATCAGAGAATTGTGGATTGAATTCAAACCCAAGGGATTCAAAGAAAAATCGTGTACGATTGACATCTTTGATGGGTAGATTTACAAATAATCGTTTTGCCATAAGAGTTCTCCTTTAAAATAAATTTAAACCTTTTATAATAATTTGTCATACAATATGCTTATAAGAGGAAAGACTATGAAACACAATCAATCAATTGATAAATTAATCGAAACACGAAGAGTAAAGAATTTAAATATTGTACATAATGAACAATTAACATTTGGGGAAGTTGTGTCAGATAAGATTGCGGAAGTTGCGGGCAGTTGGAAGTTTATTATTAGTTTTATGTGCTTATTATTACTTTGGATTGTGCTTAATTCTTGGGTACTCATATCACAACCATTTGACCCATATCCATTTATACTATTGAACTTAGTTCTAAGTTGTATCGCTGCACTGCAAGCACCTATTATCATGATGTCACAGAATCGACAAGAGGCTAAAGATCGATTAAGATCTGAGAATGATTTCTTGGTGGATCAAAAGGCAGAAATAATAATAGAAGAGCTTTATAAGAAAATATGTGAGATGGAAGAGAAGATTGATCTATTATCGCGTGATTCTAAAACAAATGATTAGTCTTTTTGATTAAAAAAGCGTATACTTACCAAGTATGTATTTATACCATAAGGAGAAAGAATGTTATTTGAATCGAATTTATTAATTGAACCCATTAAAAAAGCTTTACGTGAAGAAGGCTATTTAACCCCAACACCAATACAAGAAAAGGCAATACCGGTATTGTTGGAGGGTCATGATATTTTAGGTGTTGCACAAACAGGAACAGGTAAAACAGCTGCTTTTGCGCTACCTATCATACAAGGATTGAGTGATCAAAGTACGGTAAAACGTAGTATGCGATCCATCCAAGCATTAATTTTAGCCCCGACACGTGAATTAGCTATTCAAATACATGATAGTTTTAAAACGTATGGTAAACATCTTAATCTAAAATCTGCAGTTATTTTTGGTGGAGTATCACAAAAACCACAAACCGATGCGTTGGCACTCGGATTAGATATCTTAGTCGCTACCCCTGGAAGATTACTCGATCTTATTAATCAGAAACATGTTCATTTGAGTAAAGTAAAATACTTTGTATTAGATGAAGCTGACCAAATGTTGGATATGGGTATGATTCATGATGTACGTAAGATTATTACGCATATTCCTCATGTTAGACAGACTATGTTATTTTCTGCGACAATGCCAAAGGAAATTTCTAACTTAGCACACACAATATTAACTGAACCTGTAAAAGTAGAAGTTACACCTGTATCATCAACAGTTGAGATTATCCATCAATCAATGTACTTTGTACAAAAGAATAATAAGATTAACTTATTGATGCATATATTACGTAATGAAGTCATTGATTCAGTCCTTGTTTTCTCTCGTACTAAGCATGGTGCAGATAAAATAGTCAAATCATTGAATGCGGCAAACTTTCATTCTCAGGCAATTCATGGTAATAAGTCACAGAACGCACGCCAATTGGCTCTACAGAACTTTAAGGATCGTAAGATAAGAATACTTGTCGCAACTGATATTGCGGCTCGTGGGCTTGATATTGACGAATTATCGCATGTTATTATTTATGATTTACCTGAAGTACCTGAAACGTATGTACATCGTATTGGACGTACAGGTCGTGCTGGCTTAGGTGGAATATCATATGCTTTCTGTGATCCAGAAGAATATGGTCTATTTAAAGATATTCAAAAACTAACCCAACAAGAAATACCTGTAAATCACAATCATCCATTTGCGATTAGAATTGATGATAAGGCTTATCTAGAAGCTAAGAAAGATAAACCAAAACCACATAAAGGTAAAAGACCAAACAATCCTAATTTCGCTAAAACGGAAAAAGGACCACAAAACAAACCACATAAAAAGAAGGCTAAACGTTAAAGTTTAGCCTTTTCTAATAACTCTTCAACTCGTTGAGTCGCAAGATTCTCAGCCTCAGGATAAGCAAATAAGTACCCTTGACCTAAACTACAATCCATTTCTAAGAAGAAATCTTTTTGTATATTTGTCTCAATACCTTCTGCCACTACCTTCAAATGTAACTTCTGAGCTAAGTTGATAATCGCTTGTAAGATTAAATCTTGATTATTATTTACACCAGGATTAAGAGAGAAAGAGCGATCAATTTTCATACAATCAATCGGCAACTGATGTAAGTAAGTCAATGATGAATAACCAGCCCCAAAATCATCTAAGGCAATAATAAATCCAAGTCGTTTTAAACGTAATAAATGTGATTTTGCTAAATCAAAGTTAGAAATTAAAGCAGTTTCAGTAATTTCTATCTGTATTCCATTTGGAATGTAGAAATGTTCCAAACATAAACGTTCAATGGTATGCATAAAACCAGGATCAACTAAACCTTTTGACGAAAGATTAATAGAAAGAATGGTAGAATGATCCCCTAAATCATGCCATTTTCGTCTTAACTTCATACATGTCACAAACACATACTCATCTATCAGTGAAATCAAATTGGTATTCTCGGCATAAGAGATAAATACATTAGGAGACACTTGTCCAAAGGTTGGAGATTTCCATCGAATCAAAGCTTCAAACGAATGAACTCTCATACCTTCCATATCATAAATAGGTTGATACAACATATACAATTCATTACTTTCGATAGCTTTTCTCAACTCATTAATCATTTTAACTCGATTAACACGTTCTTTATGATAATCCTCAGTATAGAAGTTATAACTATTCTTACGCAATCCTTTAAGATGACGCATTGCCGTATCCGCTGCCTTAAATAATTCATTAAAATCAGACCCATCTTTAGGATATAAAGAAACACCTAGACTACAAGTGATAAATACGGTTTGATTCTCAATAACACGCTCTCGATTAACAATATCCAAAATCATATTTAAGTATTGATTTAATTGAGTTCTATTACGATTTGTAAGATCAAGAATTAAGATAAAACCATCTCCATTACGCGAAATAAAATCATCTGTACTCAGTTTTTGACTTAAATTATGTGTTAAAGAAATAATCAACTCATCCCCAATATGATATCCCAATAACTCATTAACATTCGAGAAATCATCTAAATCTAAACTCACTAACGCAAATACAGACTGAGGATTCTGTTTAATTCGATTATTGATAATTTCACTACTCTTAGCTCGATTCGGTAATTCCGTTAATGTATCGTGCGTATTTTGATAAAGAATGTTATCAGAGAGGCTACGAATCATTCTAATTCTTCTTTTTAAAATAACAGAAAACAGTAAACCAGACATAAAGACATAAAACCAACCCTTTAACGTCTGAAACTGCAAGATTAAATCGATATCTTGAACTAAGATAACCAATAAATCATCTGACCATATAATCCAAATGAGTCCAACAAATATATAAATCAAAGTAAAACGTAAAGCCTCATAATCAGGACTTCCAATCCACTCTTTCTTAAATAAATGTTCCTCAATTGAATGAAAGAACTGTCGCATCGATTTAAACATGATATCAAGCCCTTTTTTTATTATGATACCATTCTAAACAAAAGATAAAAAGAAAATGCTTAAATAGACATAAAAAAAGTGAGACTTTAGCTCACTATTTCTAAATCTTTCATTCTTTTTGGCTTACTAATCAAATATCCTTGAATCTTATCACACTCAAGAGACTTCAAAATATTCATTTCTTCTAAGCTTTCTACACCCTCCGCAATAACTTCCAAATGAAGTGATTTAGCTAAAGTAATCATTGTTTTAACTAACATTAAATCAGACGATTCTTCAGTCATCTTACGGATAAAATTACGATCAATCTTTATATGATCAATTGGGAACTGACTTAAATAAGCTAATGAAGAATAACCTGTCCCAAAATCATCAATCGATAATCCAATACCTAAATCCTTTAAACGTCTTAAATCATTTAAATTCTCATCCACGTTATTCATAGCAGAAGACTCAGTAATCTCAAAAATCAGATTATTACGATTAATTTTCGTATACTTTAGAATTTCTTCTACATTCTTAATGAAATAACTGTCATTAAACTGAACCATAGAAACATTTAACGCAATACTTAAATCAGGGAAAGTTTCATTAAGTGCTTTTAACTGATAACATGCTTCTTTCATAACCCATCGACCAATCTTAGGCATTTGACCAGAATTCTCCGCAATTTTTATAATTGAATCAATTCGATGAGAATTATAAATTGGATGATTCCATCTTAATAAAGCTTCAAATCCACTGATTTTCATAGACTTTAAATCAAATATAGGCTGATAAACCAAATAGAGCTCATTACGATCTATCGCATGATAAAGTTCTTTCTCAATATCCTGCTCAAGCTTAATCTCTTGATTAATTCCATCCCCATAAAATATCGCAACATTACCACCCATCTTCTTAGCTTTTAACTTCGCAATGGTAGAGTTATGAATACTCATTTCAATCGTATCAGTCGAAATATGCTTAGCAATTCCACAACTTATACTCAAATGAATATCGATGTCCATAATGATAAATGGTCTTTGACATTCCTTAAGTAAGACACTAATTCTTTCTCTTAAGACTTCTAAATCATTCTCTTTAAGTAAAAGAATCATCTCATCCCCAAAATAACGAGCCACAATCTCATCCTCATGAAGTTGAGTTTGAATTAGTTCCGCAAACTTCTTTAATGTCTCATTCCCAAAGCCATAACCACCTAAACTATTTATTTTCTTGAAATCATCAATCGAAATGACGACCACATAATACGTATCATTCTTATTCGATTGAATGATAAAATTAGATTCACTTAAATAACTTCGATAATTACCAATTTGCGTCACAGGATCAATATACGTTAAATTCTTAATCTCCTGTAACATATGATTAAAACTAACACCAGCTAATCCTATCTCATTCTTAACACTCTCATCTGCTTTAACATTTAAATCGCCTTTCTCAGCACGTTCAAACACATGTCTTAAACGTAAAATAGGCTCAGAAATTGAATTCGCATACACTAACGCAAATAAGATAAGAATCACTAAACTAATTAACAATGCATAATCCACATAATTCATGACAGATGTTAATTCGGTAAACGCATTTCTATTTTCAATTGAAATTATGAGCTTCCAACCAGATGTATTTGGAATCGTTGAATATACAGCTAACATAGATCGATTATTCTCATCAAGATAATTAAACGACCCACTATTGTATGTAAAAGGATTGGAACCTTCATATTGAAGGATATTATTATACGATTGATCGATTGAAATCGACTTATTTGGATGAGAAACAATCTTACCATTAGAATCAATAATCCACGCAAAACTCAAATTCTTAAATTGAATGGATTCAGTAATCTTATTCATGAACTCAGTCGTCACAACGGCATTAAGTAAACCAACAATTTCATCATTTACTTTTATCTGATGAGAAATTGTGATAATAGGGATATCTTCAAAGAAATAAGGGCTATGAAATGGATTAGAAATAATCCATTCTTTTTGATCGATAATGATTGATTTGTATTGTTCCTGATTAGAAATATCAATATCAGAATCATAGGTAGTCCAAGCTTTCCCATTAATATCAGAAAATGTCATACTCCGAATATTACTATCTTCAATCAAACTCTTTAGATAATCTTTAATTATGTTTAAATCCATTGATTGAATAATCGTAGACTTTGATATCATTCTTACTTGATTAATTATTCCAACAAGTTCTTTACTTACTTCATTTGCACGAGAATCTGTAATATCTAAATATTGCGTAATGGTATGATTTTTTAGTTCATTTAATTTCTGTTCAATGGAATAATTTAACCCAAAAAATACGATGACGCATACGACTACGATTAAACTGATCATTTGGGTTCTAATTGATTTCATAGACACTATAAGTATACAGAGGAAGTTAAAGATTATGCAAACTAAAAGTTGAGTTTTGTATTATAAATATAAAAGCACATAATTAATTAAGGTATAACTATTATGTGCTAATTTTATTGGTTCTTATTTAATTTCGGGTTGTTTCCCAGATTTTTCGAATCGCATCGGATTCTAGTAAGAAAGCTTTAACTACATCAGGGTCAAATTGTGTTCCACTCTTAGACTTGATATAGTGAGTTGTTTTTTCGATACTCCAAGCTTCTTTGTAGACACGTTTATTACTCAAGGCATCAAATACATCCACAATCGCCATAACACGAGCTGATAAAGGGATTTTATCTTCTTTTAATCCTTCAGGATAACCACTACCATCCCAATACTCATGGTGATATTTCGCGATATTAAGTGCTTCTTTAAAGAACTCGGACGAATCACTATTAGCATTAGATTTCAATAAATCAGTAATAAAACTCGTATCAACTACATTCTTAATTGTATTATAACCAATAGTAGTATGTGTTTTTACGATATCAAACTCATCCGTAGATAATTTATCATTCTTCATCAAGATATTTTCAGGGATACCCATTTTACCAATATCATGTAAAGGACTGGCCTTTACAGTACGTACAATATACTTTTCATCAATAACGGAGCGATATTTCTCAGATTTTTGAAGTCTACGCATAATGATTTCATAATAATTTCGAGTACGTGTAATATGTGTAGCTCCGTCAGGATTACGTGTCTCAACCAATTGAGTCACAATATCGATGGACAAATCAAATGTCAGTTGTAAATCATAAATACGTTTTGTTACTTCATTCTCAATCCAACGAGCCTGATCTTTCAATTGATCTCTTACTTGTTTTAATTCAAGATAGGATTTAACTCTATTTTGAACGATGCTTAAACGATAAGGTTTAAATAAATAATCATGTGCTCCGGATAAATGTATCGTACTTTCATCCTTAACATCTTCTTTTATGGTAAGCAAGATGGGCACATCATTGATAATGGATTGACTATGAAGTTTATTAAGAATTTCATACCCATTAAATCCATGAGAGTTGGTATCAATTAAAATGATTCCAGGACTCGATTTTGTTTTTAAATGTTCTAAAAAGTCCATCGCATTATTAAAACATATAACCTCACCCAATGAATGAAGGATACGTTCTAAAGTGGTTAAACAAGATAGATCATTATCAAGAATCAAAATTTGTGTATTATTTGACATAGATTCCTCATTTTATTTAAAAACATTGTATAACTTATTTTTTGACTTTACAATCATACACTCTTCTAATAAGTACTAATCTAATAGTGTTTTTAAAATGAATAGTGTATGATATTTAAACAAAGTGCTATGAAAAATTTCAAAATTATCACATTCTTATTAGTCTTTTCACTTGTGACTTACATATGGTCATTTAACAAAGATTTTCAAAAAGTTAAAGATCTTGAGAGTAAAAGTGGAACACTAAACATTGAAGAAATCGAAACCAATACTCTCTATCGGTTAAAAGGAGAATGGGAATTTTATCCTGAGGTTTTTATCTTGGAAGATGAACTCTCACAAATTAAACTCAAACATGATTTTCGTAATATTGAACATGAGTGGATTACCGATAACTCATTTGAAAATGGGTATGGATATGCGACTTATCGTTTATTACTAACAGGACTTGATCCAGAGATGGAGTATGGTTTACTTCTTGAAGAAGCAGGATCGAGCTATCGCTTATCCATAAATGGTAAAAAAATACTATCCAATGGAGTTATTGGGAAGAATTCACTCACAACGATGGGTGAGAGTTTTACGGATAAAGATGTCTTTAAAAGTGATCTGAATGGAAATGCTGAGATAATTATCGAAGTCTCAAATTATGAAAAAGTAAATTCAGGATTTATCTATGCACCACTTTTTGGTGATTTCGATGATATTCTCTATTTTTATGAAACATCTATATTTGTCGAATTATTTGCTTTTTCTGCCATGTTTTCATTTAGTGTTCTATTCTTATTAATCTATATCATTATAAAAGATCGTAGATCCTTGTTTATGTCACTCTTATGCTTCTTATTTGCAGTTCGTATTATGAGTACAGGCAGTCATATTATATATTTTCTTAATCCATATTTTAATCTGCCATTAATTTGGGTACTTAGACTCGAATATTTATCTGTTTTCTTGATGTTACCGACTTTTAATTTATTATCAAACACATTTAGTATTTTCAAGTTTAATCAAAGATACCGTACCATTGCATATTCAATCATACTTTTCTTCCTTTTTGCCTCTGTGTTATTGAATCATTCAGGTTTAGAGTTCTTATATCTTGTTTTCCAAGTATTAATAGGTATATTTGGAATACATTACTTATATTATGCTTATTTGGCTTATCGAAAACAGACATTAAACATTTATAGTATCTTTATTCTAATTGCTTCCATCGCAAGTGCAATGGTATCTATATATTTCATACAAAATACTCGTTACTCATTTTATTTAATGATCATGATTTTTACGTTATTTATTGCGGCAAGTGTAATCCATCGTTTTTCAATTATCAGTGAGCGAACCATCCATCTTGAGAATATTGTAAAGATTGATCCACTAACAAAACTATGGAATCGTTCTTATCTCAATGAACTTAAATTTGATATGAGCAAATACGAATCAAACGATTTATTCTTCGTGTTATTTATCGATTTAAATGGATTCAAAGATATCAATGATGAATATGGGCATAAAATAGGAGATGAAGTCCTTAGAATCACAGCACGTCGCTTAAGAAATAGTTGTCATGAAACAGACATGATATTTAGAATGGGCGGAGATGAATTTGTCATTATTGCCCATATGAAAGATAGAAATTCCATAGAAAAAGTTATCAAGCGTATACGTGATAACTTTAGTGAACCTTTCGCGATTGGAGAATTAAAACTAAACTTAAGTTTAGCGATTGGTTTCCATCAGTTTGTACCTAACTCAGATGACTTAGAAACCATCATTGCGATGAGTGATAAGAAAATGTATGAAGACAAAAGGAGACAATCTAATCAGTAAAGAGAACATCTTGATATTCAGGATGTTTTTCAAATTCTCTCTTTGCATACTCACATTCTAATTTCAATTTGAATTTTTCATTACGTGCTATTTCCACAACATATTTAACAAGTGCACGACCCACACCTTGTCCTTTAAGTTCTTCAGAAACCTCAGTGTGTGTTAAAACCATTCCATAGTCTGTATTTTCAAATTCAAGTTTTGCGAGTGCTTCTTCAAATCGATCTCCGATATAAAATGCTTCTGTGTTTTGTTTGATTTCCATAATGACCTCTTTATTAGTATACAAAAAAATTAAAAGATTATTAAACAATATGACTCAATTTGAACATGTTTACAGTATTTCAACAATTGTGCCATAATATACCTACGATATAGGGAGTATTATATGCCAACACAATTCGAATTGATTCTATTTTTTAGATTGCTTATTTCAGTACTATTAGGTGTACTTATTGGTTTCGAACGAACCAATCGATATAAAGAAGCCGGAATACGTACACATGCGATAGTTGCGTTAGGATCTTGTTTATTAATGATTCTTTCAAAATATGGATTCATGGACACCATGGACGCGGATCATTCACGCATAGCGGCACAAGTTGTAACTGGGATAGGCTTTTTAGGTGCAGGGATGATCTTAGTACGTAAAAACACAGTTAGTGGTTTAACTACAGCAGCTGGTATTTGGACAACATCTGCAGTTGGGATGACCATTGGAGCTGGAATGTATTTTATTGGAGTGAGTACAGCTGTCTTAATTATCTTAGTTCAAATAGTATTTCATACAAAATGGTTTAGTCGTTTTGATCGATCAAATGATACATTTATGGTTAATTGTAATACCGCATCCATACGCGATATTATTGACTATATAAAAAGCTTGGATATCGAAATTGTGATGTATCGAGTCGGTGAAGCAGATTCAAATCGAGTTAATATTGAACTTGTACTTCGATATCCAAATGGTTTGAATAAACAACTATTAAAAGAAAAGATGTTAAAACGATTAACGGACTTGGATGTTGAAGAATGAAACAGTATAAAAACATAGTCTTTGATATGGGGAATGTGTTAATAGACTATTCTCCGCATACGATTGTTTCACAGTTTACTCAAGATGAATCAATTATCAATCGATTAGTCAAAGAAATATTTTATCAACAGGAATGGCTTGATTTGGACCAAGGATTAATCAATGATGATGAAGCATATGCCCAAGTTATTAAACGTTTAGATTCTTCCTATCATACAATCACTAAATCAATATTTGATCATTGGCATGAATACTTATTTGAAAGAATCGAAATGTTTGAATTATTAAAAAACTTAAAACAAAGAGGATATAAGCTTTATTTATTCTCAAATGCATCTCCTCGATTCTATCAATATGAACATAACATTAAATGCTTATCCTTATTTGATCAAAAAATAATCTCTGCAGATATTAAATATTCGAAACCGAGCCATGATTTTTACCAAAAAGCATTTGAGATTTGTGGGATTAATGCGAATGAATCTTTCTTTATTGATGATTCAGTCCAAAATATACTTATGGCTAATCAACTTAATATGGATGGATATATCCATAATGGAACGTATCAGTTACTGTATAACTATTTAAGAAAATGTGAGATATTATAATATGCAAATGCAAATCATTTGCATATTTTTATTGTGTTGATTATAATCACATTGAATGGAGAATATTATGAAGAAAACGATTATAACAATTTTATTAACTTTAATTCTATTAAGTGGATGTTCAAATATAGAAGCTGAATCTGATAAACCAAATGTTATTGTGACATTATTTCCTCAATACGATATGGTGAGAGCCATCGCAAAGGATAAAGTAAATTTAGAACTTTTATTACCAGCAGGGGTGGAACCTCACTCATATGAACCAACACCAAACACAATTATTCGTATAAATGAATCGGATTTATTTGTTTATACCAGTGACATCATGGAAACATGGATTAGTAATTTATTTACAGAATTAAATGATCAAGGTCCGATTGTTGTGAATTCTTCAAATGGTGTTGAATTAATCACACATTTAGAAGAGGAACATAGTGATGAAGAAGATCATGATGAAGAATATGATCCTCATTTTTGGTTGGATCCACTAAATGCTAAAATTATGGCAGAAAATATCACGGCTGGTTTAATTGAAATGGATCCAGAGAATGCGGATTTTTATCAAGCGAATGCGAATATCTATTTATCTGAATTGGATAAATTGGATCAAGAGTTTATTGATCTATTTAATCGTGTGAAGCTTAATAAAATTATTTATGGGGGTCATTTTGCGTTTGGCTATTTATCAAATCGATTTAATATAGAAATCTTATCTCCGTATACGGGGTATTCGCCTGATGCAGAACCGAGTGTAAGTTCTCTAGCAGAATTAATCAATGTAATGCAAGAGAATCAAATAAAAGTCATATTTTATGAAGAACTTGTCGATCCAAAGATAGCTCGTACAATCTCTGAACAAACGGGTGCGAATATTGAGGTATTACATGGTGCACATAATCTAAGTCTAGAAGAAATGGCACAAGGATTAACATACTTTGATGTTATGAGATCTAATATTGAGAAGTTAAAGGTGGCTTTAAACTATGAGTAAATTAATCGAATCAAAAGATGTAAGTGTTCATTTTGGGAAAATGGTTGCCTTAGATAAGATAAATTTCTCAATTGATGAAAATGATTACTGTGCCATCGTTGGACCAAATGGATCCGGTAAAACTACATTAATGAGAGCGCTATTAGGACTTATAGAAACAAGTAGTGGTGAATTTGTTTTCTCGCCTAATTTCTCCCGTAATCAAATTGGGTATTTACCACAAAAGAGTTTCAATCATGATAAACATTTTCCAGCATCTGTATATGAAATCATAATGACTGGTTTAAATCGTGAAGCGTTAAAAAAAATAGATGCCAATAAAGAAATAATTGAACTAAGTAAAAAGTTAGGGATAGAAACACTATTAAAAAAACGTATAGGTTATTTATCAGGTGGTCAACAACAACGTGTTTATCTTGCACGTGCTTTAATCAATAAACCTAAATTACTTATACTAGATGAACCTACCTCTGCGTTGGATCCTGCCATTCGAGAAGAGTTTTATCAACTTATAAAAAAATTACACCAAGAAGAAAAGGTTAGTATCATATTAATATCACATGATTTAAGTTCAGTAAGTTTATATGCAACACATATTCTTTATCTTGATCAAAAAGTTGTTTTCTATGGATTAAGTACGCAACTCTGTCAATCAGAAGAGTTAATGGCTCAAATTGGCCCTCAAGCAACAGCCGCATTATGTCAGGTGGAAAATCATGAACATCACATCCATATTTAATCTATTTTCATATACTTTTATGCAACGAGCTTTAATCGTTGGATTACTTATTTCGATTAGTAGTTCATTTTTAGGTATTTTTCTTGTATTAAGAAAATACTCCATGATTGGGGATGGATTAGCTCATGTTTCGTTTGCGACAGTTGCCCTCGCATTACTTTTCAATCAGTCTCCACTTATATTATCAATCCCAATTGTTAGTTTATCCTCGTTATTGATTCTAAAATTAAGTGAAGAAAACAGAATCGGTGGTGATGCGGCAATCGGATTGATATCTTCTACTGCAGTTGCGATAGGGGTTATGATATCTTCATTATCCAATGGATTCAGTGTTGATTTATACAGTTATCTATTTGGTAGTATTTTGATTATTTCTGAAATGGATGTCTATTTATCAATGATTCTATCATTGATTATCGTGTGTACCGTTTTATATTTTTATCAAGATTTATTCGCAATGACATATGATATGGATTATGCAAAAGTCAGTGGACGTAAAACAAAACGATTAAACCAAATAATTTCATTTCTTACATCGATTACGATTGTTTTAGGGATTCGAGTAGTTGGGACAATGTTAATCTCAAGTCTTATTATCTTTCCTACAGTAAGTGCACTACGATTATCCAATAGCTTTAAATCTACTATTATTTGGGCTGTTATTATTTCAAGCTTTAGTGTTGTTTTAGGTCTATTCGTTTCAATAAGCTTTGATTTACCAACAGGTTCAAGTATTGTATTAATCAATGCGATAATCTTTGTATTATCTTCATGGTTATCTATTGTGAGAAAAGAGGGTTAATATGAAGGCAAAAGAATTATTAGCGATTAACCAACTAAAATATTCAAGACAACGTGAAGCTTTAATCAATCTCTTACAAAAAGAAGATTATCCGATGACCATTGATCAAATTGTAGAAAAACTGAAACAAAATAAGCATCCTATGAATTTATCAACAGTATATCGAATCGTGGATAGTCTCTATGATCATCATATTGTTGAGAAGACCTATAGTAGTATAAATAATGCGACACTTATTCAACTGCATACACCACATCATCAACACTATTTAATCTGCCAGATGTGTCATAAAATGGTACCTATTGAGAACTGTCCGATGCATTCAATTATTGATTCAATCGAAGAATCAAAAAACTTTAAAGTCATATCACATAGTTTAGAAATTATAGGTATCTGCGAAGATTGCCAAAGAAAAGCTCAAGTCTAATGACCTGAGCTGTTTTTATAAATACTAATTCGATTACGTCCATTCTCTTTAGATTGATATAATGCATGATCCGCATACTCTAATAGACGCATTGGATCTGTATCCCTTTCAGGATTAATACTCGCTATCCCGATACTTAACGTTATTCGAGGGACAATAGAGCTAAAATCATGCACAAGATTGAGTTGTTTTAACTCTTCTTGAATATTAAACGCAACTGCTTGACAAAATTCTTCGGTCGCATCGCTTAATAATACGATATACTCATCTCCACCAAATCGTACGGCAAGATCATTACTACGTTTTGCATATTTTTTGATAATCTCCGCAATTTTAATAATAATCTTATCCCCATTTAAATGACCATAATGATCATTGTATTCTTTGAAGAAATCAATATCTAACATCATTAAACTGATAGGTGTTTTATATCGAACCGCATGTCTAAACTCATGTTCAAAGAATTCATCAAAATGTCTACGATTAGCGATTCCAGTTAAACCGTCGATTTCTGATAAATCAGAGAGTTCTTTATTTAGTTTTTTGAGTTCTTGTTGGACAACTTCTCTTTTCTCAATTTCATTTTTTAGTGCTTCTGATTTCTGCGCGTTACGAATCGCTATTGCCAGATAAGCTGAAAGAGTTTCTAAGGTCTCAACACTCTGAGATGAATAAATATCTTGATCATGATTTTGTACGGTAATAATTCCAATGCACTTTTCTTCAATTGTTAGTGGGACAAACATGATGGATTCCATTAATTGACCGATACGAACATTGATATTTGCGTTCAAATATTGTTCAATTTCATCTCTGCGATTAAAGAAGAAACTCTTAGAATTTATATAACACTTTACGGCTAAGCTATTGTGATTCGATAACGGAATGAAATAATTCTGTATTCTCTCACCATCGACAATCAAATATTTATATTCGATCGAATCTCTTTCTTGATCGTACATACCGATACCAAACGTACTTGATTCCATTAGTACTGTCACATTTTGATAAACAAGATCATAGATTTCTTCTAAATCCGTTTGTACAGTTAAACTTCGACCAATTTTACTAATCGCTTTAGCGCTTTGATAAGCTTTATCTAAATCTTCATTATTTTTTTCAATCAACTTGGCTTTTTCATCAAGCTCTTGAGACAATCTAAAGTAAGCTTCACGTTCTTGGTAAGCAATTTCTGCTTGTTTCTGCAGATTTATACCACTTAATCGTTGAGCTATTTTAGTCTTCTCTAATTTATCAACGGTTTCAATGTATTTATTCGCAAAGAAAAGGGAATTCTGTATATTACCTAGACTTTCATGGTCCTTAATTAGACGTTTATATGCTTGAGCAAGAATATGATCTGCGTTGATTTGTTCCGCATTTAAGATAACTTCATTTAAATAGATTAAAGCTTGATTAATATCATTTTGATCACGATAAACTTGGTGTAATTCAAATAATACTTCTGTCGACAATAATATCTCTTTCGTTTCACTGTAAATACTTAAACTTTGATGAAGTAGATTAACCGCCTTCTCAAATTGGTGATTTTCACGTGCAATTACACCTAAATACTTTAAGCTTACCGATTCTACAATTCGGTCACGACATTGACGAGATAACTCAAGTGATAGATTTGCATATTCCTCAGCTTTAGTAAATTCACGTTGTGCTAAGTAAACAGCCGCAATATTTGAAAGGGGATAGATTCTACGATATATATCCTCTTCTTTATCTAACCCAGATAGACTCATCAGATAAAGTTCAATTGCAGAATCATAATCATTTAATTCTCGATAAATCTCACCAATATTACTTAAAATCGAAGATTTCATGTAATCTTGATTTTTTGAAATAGCTAACTGTAAACCAATTTGATAATAGGTATACGCAGAATCATACACCTGTAAATCAAGGTAAACATTTCCCAAAGCATTTAAAATCTCAACTTCAATCAACGTACCTTCAACTTCTTTTGTTAGCTGATCTGCTTCATGTAAATAATCTAATGCTTCAAGGAGTTGACCCAATCGCCAATAAGCTAAGCCCATTTGATATTGGCTAACACATATACCTTTGGTGTAATCAATTTGTAAAGAAGCATGATAACTCTCTTGAGCAAGTGAAAGGGCATCCTCTGGATTTTGACTTAAAATTTGTTTAACTTTTTGACAAATTTCGTCAATTCTTAAGATTTCATTATTGATAATCCTAGTATCTTCCATGGCGACTCCTTTTTTAATCTTTTTTATCATAGCACTTATTCGATTAATTGATAAAATAATTTTACATAAAGTTATAGAAATACTTGTTAATTTATTAACAAGATATGATATACTCATATCAGCGGTAATTGTTAATAAATTAACAAGATAATAGGAGAGTTTATGAGCCAACTAAACGCCAGTAGTTTCGGTACAATTAAACGAATCATTGAAGAGCATAAACACCATAATGGACCAATCAAATTAATCTTACACGAAATTCAAAATGAACTTGGATACATTCCTTTTGAAGCAATGAAAGAAATGTCTTCAGAACTGGATGTTCCAATTTCTGAAATCTACAGTGTTGTGAGTTTTTATACTCAGTTTACACTCGAACCAAAAGGCAAACACGTTCTCAATATTTGCATGGGAACTGCTTGTTATGTAAAAGGAGCTCAAGCATTGATTGTCAAGTTTGAAGAGCTCACAGGTGCTAAGTTAAATAGTACAAGTGAAAATGGATTATTTTCACTGGATAGCACTCGTTGCTTAGGTGCGTGTGGACTAGCACCGGTTGCGGTTCTAGATGGGGTTGTCTATGCGAATGCGGTCAATAACCCAAGCTTAGAGTATAAAGTTCGAGATATTTTACATCAAGAAGAAAGAAAGGCAAGTGAAAGCTATGGTCAATCTTGAAACACTTAAACAAATTCAAAGAGATACACTTAATCAGATAAATTTGATTAATACTGAAGAAACTCATCGAATACTCATTGGAATGGGTACATGTGGTAAGGCAGCTGGAGCAAAGCTTATTTTTGATTATTTAACTGAAATGAAACGTGAATATCATTATCCTATCCAGATATGTCCAACTGGATGTGTTGGTATGTGTATCTTGGAACCTATGGTAGAAGTCATTGATCGCAATGGTCAACATACTGTATATATCAATGTTGATGAACAGATTATGAAAGAAATACTCCATCAACACATCAAACAAAACATTGTATTGGATCAATATACCATCAATGGAGTTAAAGAAACCTATGAAAGCTAGAAGAATCCATTTACTCTTAAAAGAAGAGGACCAATCTTTAGTTAATCAATTAAAAAATGTACTTAAACGAAATCATTGTGATCAAGCTGTAGAGGTATATTGTCATAGTGTAAAAGAGAGCGAGAAATCTATTTGTGCGATTTATCCTGATCAAATTTACTACGAAAATATGAATGAAAATTTGATTCGATTACTCGTAGAAATTCAACTCTTAAAAGATAATAAAATTGAACAATTTGAGCTTAAGAAGATTAAACCAGAATTAAAAGAAAAATTTGATCAATGGGATAATGATCGTTTTTACTATAAACAAACTCGTATAGTTTTACGTAATAGTGGGAAAATAAACCCTGAATCAATCGATGAATACATTGCGTATGATGGATATCAAGCTATAGCTAAAGTATTATCAACAAAAACACCTCAAGAAGTTATCGATGAGATTATCGCATCTGGTTTAAGAGGTCGAGGTGGTGGAGGCTTTTCAACCGGAATGAAGTGGCAATTGGCTAGAACCTCTGAATCCAAAGAAAAGTATGTTATATGTAATGCGGATGAGGGGGATCCAGGGGCTTTTATGGATCGATCTGTTTTGGAAGGTGATCCACATTCAATTATAGAAGCGATGATGATTGCGGCGTATGCGATTGGAGCACATCATGGATATATTTATATTCGTGCTGAATATCCTGTTGCGGTTGAACGATTAGAGATTGCGATTAAACAAGCTAAGGACTATGGTTTACTGGGTAAAAATATTCTTGGTTATAATTTCAATTTTGATGTTGAAATTAGACTTGGCGCAGGAGCATTTGTCTGTGGTGAAGAAACCGCATTAATCGCATCAATTGAAGGCAAGCGTGGAACACCAAAACCAAGACCACCATATCCAAGTGTAAGTGGTGTATGGGGTAAACCAACCATTATAAATAATGTAGAAACACTTGCTAATATTGTGCCAATTATCTTAAAAGGACATAAATGGTTTAGAAGTATTGGGACTGAAACTTCACCTGGCACAAAAGTATTCGCATTAGGTGGGAAAATAAAACAAACAGGATTAGTAGAAGTTGGTATGGGAATTACTTTAAAAGAAGTTGTTTATGATATAGGGAAAGGATGTCCTAATAATAAGAGTTTTAAGGCAATGCAAACAGGTGGACCAAGTGGAGGATGTATAACAAGTGCGAATTTAGAAACACCTGTTGGATTTGATGAACTCGTTAAGCTTGGATCAATGATGGGTTCAGGTGGAATGATTATTCTAGATGAAGACAATTGCATGGTCGATGTGGCACGATTCTACATGGATTTTATTGTTGATGAATCCTGTGGGAAATGTACTCCATGCCGTATTGGGACAAAGCGATTACTTGAAATGCTAAATCAGATTACTGAAGGTCATGGCACATTGGAATTATTAGATGAAATGGAAGAATTGGCGGTTTATATCAAAGAAAACTCATTATGTGGACTTGGACAAACCGCATCTAACCCATTTTTATCAACCTATCATAATTTTAAAGAAGAGTATATTCGACATGTTGTAGATAAGAAATGTGATGCGAAAGTATGTAAAGCACTCTTAGATTACACGATTAAAGTAGAGCTTTGTAAGAAATGTGGTATCTGTGCACGTGGATGTCCAACCTATGCCATCACTGGAACGGTTGGAAAAGATCCATTTGTGATTGATCCTGAATTATGCATTCGTTGTGGCGCATGTGTACTAAACTGTAAGTTTGATGCGATTGTGAGGGCATAATATGAAACATGTAAATTGTGAGATTAATCGTAAACCGATTCAAGTTAAAGAAGGATTAAGTATATTAGAAGCATGCCGAGAAAATCATATTAACATTCCAACACTCTGTCATTTAGAAGGATGTGAAGTAAAAGGCGCATGTCGTATTTGTGTTGTAGAAGTTGAAGGAAAGAAGAATTGTATTCCTTCTTGTGTTCAAAAAGTTGAAGAAGGAATGAAAATATTTACGCATTCTAAACGTGCAATTAGCTCGAGAAAAATGACATTAGAGCTATTGCTTTCAAATCACAGTCAAGATTGCTTATCGTGTATACGAAACCAAAAATGTGAGTTACAACGCTTAGCTCAAGAACTTAATGTACGTCAAGTTGACCAAACGAAGTCAAAGACAGAGATCCATTTCGATAATTTATCCAATGGATTAGTAAGGGATAGTAGTAAATGTATCTTGTGTGGAAGATGTGTTGATACATGTAAGAATGTTCAAGGATTAGGTGTATTAAACTTTATGGATCGTGGATTTAATACTAAAGTAGGTCCTGTAATGAACTTAAGTTTAAGTCAGGTAAACTGTATCCAATGTGGACAATGTATCTTGAACTGTCCAGTTGGTGCATTGAGTGAAAAAGAAGAGATTCATGATGTCATTCAAGCTCTAAATGATCCATACAAACATGTGATTGTACAAACTGCTCCTGCAGTTAGAGCATCATTAGGTGAAGAATTTGGTTTGCCAATAGGAACTCGAGTTACAGGAAAAATGGTTTCAGCGCTTAAGCAAATTGGATTTGATCGTGTTTATGATACTGATTTTGCGGCTGACTTAACAATCATTGAAGAAGGAAATGAATTATTATCACGCTTAAGTAAACAAAAAGACTTGCCTCTAATTACATCATGTAGTCCAGGTTGGATAAACTATTGTGAAAAAGAATACCCTGAAATTCTCAATCATTTATCTACATGTAAAAGCCCACATATGATGTTTGGCGCAATCTTAAAATCATATTATGCACAGACAAAATTCTTAGATCCAAAAGATGTGGTTGTTGTGAGCATAATGCCTTGTACAGCGAAGAAAGATGAAAAGAAT
>JAJZTY010000090.1 GCA_021847325.1 Bacillota bacterium | reverse complement strand
AAAGTCTATAGTTGATTTGTTCCCACATACGTACACCCTTAGTCGATATGTTCCCTCGGAGAGAATTTCAGTCTAAAAAATACAGGCTGCTAATTCTTGACAGCTATCCCCTCCTCTCAAAACATGTGGAAAGTGTTGTCATATTAAAGAGGAATTAATGAGAGAAGCTCGTATGATTTAATATGAGCTTTTTAATATCTAAATAAAAGGAGTCAATATGAGAGTCTGTTCATGGCCAGGTAATAATAGTTTAATGAGAAAGTATCATGATGAAGAATGGTGTATTCCAAGCCATGATGATCGTTTTATTTTCGAAATGTTAAATCTTGAAGGAGCACAAGCTGGACTATCTTGGAGTACTGTTATTAATAAACGTGATCAATACTTAATTGCGTTTAATCATTTCGATATTGAATATTGTGCAAACCTAAAAGATGACGATCTTGAATCGATACGATTAAATTATGGAATTATAAAGAATAAGTTAAAAATTAAAGCAGTAAGAACTAACGCGATTCTCGCGCTTGATTTAATAAAAGAATTTGGTTGTTTATCCAATTTCTTTTGGTCCTTTGTCAATCATCAACCGATTATTAATCTATGGGATAAAGAGAATCAAATGCCAGCTGAAACAGAAGTATCACAACGTATCAGTAATGAACTAAAAAAACGTGGATTTAAATTCGTAGGCTCAGTTATTATTTATTCATTCATGCAAGCTATTGGTATGGTTGATGACCATATTATTGAATGCCCATTCCATAGTCAAAATAAAAGACCCTAGGGTCTAGAAGTAATATCTTCGTTTAGATAGATTCTGTTGATCAAGATATAATTTTACCAAGATTCCAATTGAACATAAGATTACAATATTACTAAATAGAATAATGTTTGGCGCATGTTCAATAAAAAAGTTAAAACTCAAATCTTTGAACAATAAAAGAACCATCCATAACACATAGATATTGGTTGGACTGGCTTTTAGTGTGGTTGCGGTAACGGTTAGAATGGTGATTAAATCCAATTGTATTAATATTGCGAATACAAACAGGACTATTGCGAATGAGATTGTGAATAATTTGCGCATATTAATTAACCTTTTTAACAATTCTAACAGATTTCATACGATGTGTGTAGTTATTGTTTAAAATAATCCAGTATTATTGAAACATTATAGCCTTGAACATACGCTATACTGTGTTCGGTTATTATATTATCTTGATTTGTCGTAGTGCTTGTAATTTTAAAGCCTGCAGACCCTTCTGGAATATTAAATAGTTTGCATATATCATTATCTAATTTTATTACATGAATTGTCCGATGAATCTGATTATTATTCTTCTGATCAAGTGCTTTAGGGTAGTATTTTTTGGGTTGAAAAATCTCAATATAAAACATCGTTCTACGTTCACCATAGTATAGTCTTTTAGTATGATATACTTTATCTTCTTTATTCAAACCAAGATTTGGCATGGTTTTTGAATTATATAATTTTGAATCATGTTCAAGCTCTTCAATATTTTCCGATACTTCGTTATAACTTATTTTCTCAGTTAAAGGAAACAATATTTTTAACAGATTAAAATGTTCTTCTTTAGGAAGGACAAAGGTTCCTTTAGCCTTCAAACGATAAATAAGTCTCTCTTCAAGTAATTGTTTATAAGCTTGTCTTACTACGGGTCTTGAGAGTTCATACCTTTGTCCAAGCTCATCTTCTGTAGGAAGTTTAGCATTCGTCTGTAAGATTCCGTCTTGAATTGCGATTCGTATAGAACGTGCTAATTGGATATGTAAAGGAATCGAAAGATTTTTATCAATCTTTATGTATTCCATAGAGTTTATCACCTTTCTCAATGATTTCTATTTGATGTTTATCACCAGGGAAATAGGATATTTTATACACATAGATTTCTTCTGTTTCTTTTTTTTGACTAATCACAATAAACTTAAATAATGGATCATCTATATTAATCTCTAGCAAGTCAGCTAATACCTCATCCGCAAGTATTGCGTTCATCGTAGTTTTAATTTCAAATCCATCATATCCATAACTCTCTTTGAGCAGATTCGTAAAACCAGAGTTATCATAGAATATATTCTCAAAATTCTTAAACTTTTTAACAGGTAAATAAAAATATTCTAAGAAAAGGGGTATATCACTACCTTTTCGTATTCGTTTTATTAAATAGAAATCTTCATTCAGTTGTTGGAGTTCGAAAGGAAGATTTTCTCTTTTATCAATTTCTTTACTGATTATTGTAGAGGAGGGGATAAGTCCGATATCACTAACTTCATTCGCAAATCCCTTTACGGTATACATCAAATTAGAAATCATCAATTTCTTTTGAACATAACTACCTTTTCCTTGAATACGATTGATGAGTCCTTCTTTGATTAACTCATTATAGGCTTGTCTTACTACAGGCCTTGAAATATTAAATACATTACAAATGGATTCTTCTGTTGGGAGTTTCTCTTTATCTTTTAATTCTCCAGTCAAAATCGCATTCTTAATCGAATTTTTTAATTGGAGATATAGTGGGGTGGTTAGAAACTTGTTGAGGTGAATGTAGTTCATAGTGTTAGAAGTAGTTTACGGTCATGCGTGTGCCTAGACCTTTAATATACGCTGTCATATATTCGACAATAGTCCCATCACTTAAATAAGATGTTGTGTCTATTTTAAAGCCAACTGAGCCTTTATTGATATTAAAGTACTCACATATTTCTGGTGTAAACTTGATGGCGGTTAAATGTCGATTGGAGGATAATGTGCTAAAACTTGGTATCTTTTTTGTATAATCACGAATGGATTCATTTTCTTTAAAACTTGGAATGATATCTTTATAAAGCTCATAAGGGAAATATGCATCAATATAGAATTGCGGTTCATTGTCTCCAAGATAAATACGCTTAATATGTAAGACTTTAAATGTTTCCTGAACATTGAACTTTTCAAGTAAATCAAGTGGACAATCGATAATCTCTCTTAAGTATTCTTTAATGGTTGGATTCATATTATTCATTGTGATTTGTTCAGTTAATGAATGTAAACTTTGAAGAATGGTATATTTTGTTTTTGGGCTTAATACAAAGGAACCTTTCCCTTTGTGTCGATTAATAAACTCTTCCTCAATAAGCTTGTTATAGGCTTGTCTTACTACTGGTCTTGAGATATTAAAATACTGACACAATTCTTCTTCAGTTGGAAGTTTATCTCCTGGTAATAATCTTTTGTTTTGAATCGCATCTTTAATAGAACTATAGATTTGATAATGTAAAGGGTTTGAAGATTCTTTATCGATTTTAACGTATTCCATCTTGTTCTCCTTTGATTTCGACATCAATACTATTTCGTTCTGCTGGGAAATAGGAAAGTTTAAAGAAAATTGGTACTCTATTGTGATTGTAATGTAAAATATCGAATTTTATGGCGACTGTTCCTGGTTCAGTTTTTAAGATACTTGATAAGGATTCATCGACTTCAATTGCGCTAATTAGGCATTCTCCCAATAAATTTGGGAAGTTATATACTTCAGTAATTACCTTTGTGATAGACATATCATTTTTAATGTATTGATTCACATTTTTAAAAAGATTAGTTGGTAAAAAGAATATTTCGTATGCAATAGGTGTATCATCCGCTTTGCGTACTCGTCTAAAAACATAATATTGAGGATAAGGTGGTAACTCTAAGCTAAAGGCAGGTATATCTTCACGATTGATAATTTCGATACTAAGAATATTTGAATTAGGTTTAAATCCTTTTAAAATAACTTCTTCATTAAAATTCTTCTTAAAGAATATATTTGAGAAATGTACCTTTTTATTAACAAATGTACCTTTACCTTGATGTCGAGTTATCAACCCTTCATCAATTAAAGATTGATAAGCTTGTCTAACAACGGGTCTAGAAATGTTAAAAACCTGACCAATGAATTCTTCTGTCGGTAATTTATCTTTGTCTTTTAAAACTCCAGTAAGAATAGCGTTCTTAATAGAGTCTTTAAGTTGTAAATAGAGTGGTATTTTAGAGAACTTATCGATCCGTATATAATTCATGGCTATTTTGATTATGTTATACTTAATCTATAACATCCTTTGTGCATAATTATAACAAATTGTACACAGATTAGTAATGTTATTACATTAATATGATAAAACTACCCGAACAAGCAGTCATCGTTTTAAATGAATTAGAAAAGAATGGATATGAAGCCTATTTAGTAGGTGGTTTTGTGCGTGATCTGATTCTTTCACGAGAAACGCATGATATAGATTGTGCTACAAATGCATTACCCGATGAAATAGAACGCGTTTTTTCGAACTTTAAACAATCGCAAATAGGTAAAGATCATGGAACGATTGGGGTGAAGATCAAACATGATTGGATTGAAATCACAACGTATCGTTTTGATGATGAAACAAAAGATCATAGAAGACCCAAATCTGTGACATATGCACCATCTTTAAAAGAAGATGTTATTCGTAGGGATTTTACAATCAATGCCTTAGCAATCAATCAAAAGGGTGAAATTATTGATTATGTAAATGGGCAAGAGGACATTAAACAAAGAATTATCCGTTGTGTGGGGAATCCTGAATATCGTTTTTATGAAGATGCGCTAAGAATTCTAAGAGGAATTCGTTTTGCTTGTCAGTTAAATTTTGAGATTGAAAGAAATACACTTGAAGCGATGCATAAACAATCGTATTTATTGAATGCATTAGCGGTTGAAAGAGTTTATCAGGAGTTTAAGTTGATGTTAGAATCTGATTCTATTTATCCATATTTTAATAATACTAAGGATATTTTAAGTGTATTTATACCTGAAATATTGGATTTAGATTCACAATTACTCATGAAAATTGATCAATGTAATTCATGGTTAAAACGATTTTCATTATTTTTTATCCATCAAAATGAGGAAAAAATTAGAATTCGAGCGAATCATCTAAAAATGCCAAAAAAATTGATTAAAGACAGTGTTGATTTCTATTACTGTTATAATCATGAATACAATGATCAAGAAATTGATATTAAACGGATGATGCAAGTCTATCCAAGAACTATTATTTTAGAGGCAATGGAATTAAAAAAAATAATTGATCCTGAACATTATAGTGAAAAGAGTTATCAACTATTATTAAAAATGATTCAGGATAATGTCGTTGTCTCAATAAAAGACTTAAATATAAATGGGCATGATCTATTGAATATGAACATTAAGGGGAAAGCGATACAAGAAACGCTCAATGCTTGTTTAGAAGCTGTCATGTTAAATAAAGTTGAAAATACGAAAGAGGCGTTAATACAATGGGTAAACTTGACATAAGAACAGGGTATGTTATGATAAGACATATTTTTATAGGAGGATTTTATGAACGACGATAGTGGCTGTGACCAGCGATGTCACACCAATACCTTAATGATGTCTACAGTTATTCTAGATTATAGGGGGGTATCTGTATGACAGCAGTGTTCCTATTAATCATCTTGACAGGAGTAAATGCATTCTTTACTGCTTCTGAAATGGCGTTTATAACCATTAATGATAATAAAATAAGATTTCTGGCAGATGAAGGAGATTTAAAAGCTAAAAAAGTACTTTTAGTTTTGGAAACCCCTACACGATTTTTATCAACCATACAAATTGGCGTCACATTGGCAGGCTTTTTAGCGAGTGCTTTCGCTTCAGATCAATTTTCTGAACCACTAGTAAAGATACTTCTTAACTATATATCGATTGATGAAGATGTGATAAAAACAATTTCAGTGGTTATTATTACTTTGCTTTTATCCTACATAACATTGGTATTTGGTGAGTTAGTACCAAAACGAATCGCAATGAGTAAAGCAGAACCAATAGCGTTTGGTGTAGTTGGAATCTTAAGAGTGATTTCAATCGTAGCCTTACCGTTTGTTAATTTCTTAAGCTTTACTACCAACTCGGTATTACGTCTATTTGGATTTAATCCTGATGAAGAACCTAATCAAGTCACAGAAGAAGAAATTCGTATGATGGTTGATGTCGGTGAAGAAAAAGGCACAATTCGTGAAACTGAAAAAGAAATGATTAACAACATTTTTGAGTTTGACAATAAATTAGTGTCAGAAGTCATGACTCATCGTCGTGAGATTTCTGGTATTCCTGTTGAAGCGACATTGGCTGAAGTTAAGAAAATTCTAAAGAATGAACAATATACTCGATTCCCAATATATGATGATAGTATTGATAATATTGTTGGGATTGTACACTTAAAAGATTTATTAAAGTATTATGATCAAGCTAAAACAAAAACGTTTAGTTTACAAAAGATTATGCGTAAACCGTATTTCGTTCCTGAATCAAAACACATTGATGAATTATTCTTTGAGTTACAAAAAAACAACACACACTTTGCGGTTGTTATTGATGAGTATGGGGGTACAGCTGGTATTATAACAATCGAGGATTTAATCGAAGAAATCGTTGGAGATATCTCTGATGAATATGATGAAGATGAAAAATTGATTGCTCAAATATCTGAGAATACGTATGATTTAAACGCATCAATTGAACTAGAAGTATTAGAAGAAAGATGTGGAGTAGATTTACCGAATGAAGATTATGATACATTAAGTGGTTTCTTAATTGGATTGTTAGGTAGAATTCCATTAAATCATGAACAAATTGATTTAGAGTATGAAGGCATCTTATTCAAAGTATTAAAGATTGAAGATAAGCGTATTATCAAAGTTAGAATGGTCAAACCTCATATAAAAGAAGAACCAGTGGAATAACCACTGGTTTTATTTATAAGCTCTTAAGTATGACTCAGGCAATTGATTTAGTTGTTTCTCTGATGCGTATAATTGATTAACAAAATATGGGTTTCTAAGTAGTTCTCTACCCAATGCGATTAAATCTGCTTCGCCTTTTTCTAGCACTTCTTCTATAAGTTTTGATTCATAGATTAAGCCAACCGCAATTGTTGGAATATTTAATGTGTCTTTAATCTGTTTAGAGAAGGACACTTGATAAGCTGGTTTTAACTCAATTGGACGAGTGACATTGCCACCTGAACTTACATGCACAAAATCTAAATGTTCCTTAACAGGACGTAGTGCTTCAATCACATCGTGTACATTAATGCCTTCTG
>JAJZTY010000089.1 GCA_021847325.1 Bacillota bacterium | reverse complement strand
GAGATCGAGACGATTTAATCAAACAACGATCTCGTCAATTGGTTAAACTAACCAATCTCTTAGATTTGATTTTCCCTGAATTTAAGCCATTCTTTGGTCATTCATTAACTTCATCTACCTGTCTATATCTTCTTGATCATTACTTAATACCCTCTAAGATGGCTCATATGAATCTAGATTCTTATCATAAGATGACGTTTGAGCTAAGAAGAACTCTTTCCTATGCGCGCTTCTGTACACTTAGACAACTCGCTCGTGATACCATTGGCTCAGAAAATCAAACACTCACTTATTTACTTAAGAAGGCTTTGGAGTTGTATCACACCATGGATGACCAGATAACAGAAATCCAAATGTTAATTGAACAAACGTATTCTCAAATTGATTCCCATATTCACACGATTAATGGTATTGGCATTCAATCAGCTGCTTGCATTTTAGCTGAGTATGAATCCATTGAGCGATTTAGCACACCCGATCAGATGCTTGCCTTTGCAGGTTTAGAACCATCACGTAAACAATCCGGTGAATCAGAATCTAAAGGTAAAATGGTTAAGCACGGTTCTTCTCTTTTGCGTCAAACCATTATGAATGTCGCAGCCACTTCGATTATTCATAATCCTGTTCTCTATGAGTTCTATCGGAAAAAGAGAAATGAAGGTAAGCTTCATCGAGTCGCTCTTTCACATGTCGCCAAGCGAATTGTACGTCTTATTTTTTATCTTGAGAAACATCATCTCGACTTTGATTTAGCTAAAATGAGGTAGCGTTTTAGGTTAAATCAGTCTCATTTTAATAAACTGTCTCTTATGACATCTTTTCAGTATGTCTAAATTACTGTTCTTGATTTCTTGCTTTTTTATCTTGACTTCTAATAGTTAATTTCTCCTTTATTAAGCCTAGTTTAGTTAAGGCATTATATATCCCATGATCATTAACAGAATCTGTAATCATATAAGCTACATTCTTTACTTCAGGATGTGCATTCCCCATCGCAATTCCATGTTTTACACCTTGAATCATCTCCAAATCATTCATTCCATCCCCAAACGCAATTACATCATCTAAAGTAAGATCATGCATTTGTGCTATTGCCTGAATACCAGTTAACTTTGACGTACCTTTAGGGTATATATCCACCATAAAATCATAATAACGATGAAAACTTAAATGGGGGAATTCCTTTTCAAAAAAGGCATCATATTCCGGTAAAAATGCAGCTTGTAATAAATGATTCCTATGTTCATCACTATAATTCGATCCATAGTCCTTTAATCGTGTTACAGAATGAGAATACTCCATATCAGGATGTGTTACCGTTAAAATAGGTTTTATCCCATAGAAACTATTGACCGCAAACAAACCACCTTGCATCGGTTCTAAAACATCAATCAAACGTTTAAGATCTTCATCCGTTACATACGATTCATACACAATTTCATTATTTACAGTTGTACATTGTCCATTCACACAAACAAACGCATCAACCTTTATATCTTTTCTTTGTTCATTAAAGAAGAAATGTCCTCTACCACTTGCCATTCCAACAAGTGTGTCACCTCTCTGTTTTAATAATTCAATTGAACGATACGCTGATTCAGGTATAATACCTGTTTTAAAATCGGATAAGGTATCATCCATATCAAATAATACAATATGCTTAATATGACTCATTTTATCTCCATTCTCCACATAACAGACAGATGGACGGATGGTTCATCCGTCCATTGTTTATCAATTTTAATATTTCTTATTTAAAGAATTGAGGTAAAAACTCTTTATGAGCTTCTAACATTTCATCTAAGATAAGTTTAGCCTTATTCTCATCACGAACAAGAGGATTAATTGTCATCGCAACTAAAGCCGTATTATAGTCACCAGACACAGCCGCATCTGTCGCAACTTGTTCAAAGGATTTCATTTGTTGAACGAGTCCTTCGACTTGAATTGGTAAACGACCCATTGCTAAAGGACGAGGACCTTCTTTCGTAATAACACAGCTTACTTCAACTGCACAATCCATAGGCAAGGACGCAATTGCACCCATATTCATAGTATTGACTGGTTGAATATCTTTTGTATCGTTATACATAGATGCTATTAGATTACATGCCGCATCAGAGTAATATGCACCACCACGTAATTCTAATTGTTTTGGTTTTTCTTTTAGATTGACATCTTTGTAAAGTTCAAATAGTTCAGACTCAACTTTCTTAACCACTTGTCCACGAGATTCACCCTTCTTAACATCTTCTTGTTGGTGATCCACCATCGCTTGATATTGATAGTAATAACGGTGGTAACCACAAGGCATAATGCCTAAACCTTCGATAAATTCATTACCCCAAGGTGTTGCGGTAATATTCTTCATAGAAGCACGAGAACCTTTATATTTTTCCATTACTTCCTTAGAAACATCTTTACCATCTAAGTAAGTACGTAAACCATATACCATGTGATTAAGACCAGCAAAATCAATACGAACACGGTCCATTTCAACACCTAATAAGTCAGCTGCACCACGAACCATACCAATCGGTACATTACATAATCCAACAAATTTCTTCCAGTTTGTATGACGGAATACAGCTTCAGTGACCATACCCGCTGGGTTAGTAAAGTTAATCAACCAAGCATCAGGACATAATTCTTCCATATCTTTGATAATATCTAAAATAACAGGAATTGTTCTAAATCCTTTAAACAATCCACCTGGTCCATTGGTTTCTTGACCTAAAATACCATACTTAGCTGGAATCGTTTCATCCTTAACACGCGCATCCAATAAACCAACACGTAATTGAGTTGTAACGAAATCCGCATCTTTTAATGCACTTCTACGATCAAGTGTTAAATGTACTTGAATTGGTAAACCAGCTTTCTCAACCATACGTTTAGCAAGGTTACCTACTATTTCTAATTTTTCTTGGCCAGCAGGTACATCTACTAACCATAATTCGGTAATTGGTAAATGATCATAACGTTTGATAAATCCTTCTACCAATTCTGGGGTATAGGAAGAGCCTCCCCCAATCGTAACAATCTTCAATCCTTTTTTACTCACTTTTCAAGTTCCTTTCTATAACATTGAAAAAAAACACGGAAATTCCCCGTGTTATTTAGCTTCTTTAGATGCCATTAAGTTTAAAGCTTGGTCTAGAACTTTTGGCCCATTACATGAACCGTAATCCATCATACTGATAACATCAACAGGTACATTAAACTTAGCACCTAATTCTTTAGCTTGAGCTAAACGGAAACGTACTTGTGGACCTAATAAACAAACGTCTACTGTTCCAATTTCACGTTCGTATTCAGAAACTGATACTGCCCAAATCTTCAAATCATTGATACCACGAGCTTCCGCTTCTTTTTGCATTTTACTAACAAGTAAGCTCGTTGACATACCTGCAGCACAGAATAACATAATTTTACGCATTTTTAACATCCTCCTAAGTGATTGTGATCTTGCTAGTTAAACTATACCAAAACACACCACTACGGTCAATCTTTATAACCGCTTTCATTCTTACTTTTAACAATTCAAGTAAATATATAAGGCATTATTCTCTGTTTTGTAAGCCGTATCAATTTGAATTCTTTTAAACTAAACTCATTTTATGCAAAGATTGAGTAAAATCACACACTATTTGTAAAAAAGTTCAATTTCTTTGTAATTTTATTTCATCTTGATAGCGCTTTTATATTTGGTATAATGTACTTTGTGAGGAAAAAGTATGTCAAATAATAAAAATTCTAAAACTGTTCTTACTGCACCAAATCCTAAACGTATCGGCGCATTCTTAATTGATCAACTCGTATTGTATGTTGTATTCGCTATTTACTTTACGGTTGCAGGCGTATCGCCAGATAAACCAGCTTCAATGCTTGCATATCTTGGCGCAGTAATACTGACACTTGCTTATCGAGTTATTTATCCTATCTATATCAGTCGTGGAGATAAAGTAGGCCAAACGCTTGGTAAACGTGCAATGGGCATTAAAACAATTAGTGCTAATGGAGCTGATATTACAGTTAAACAACTTCTTATTCGTAGCCTATTTATGATGGTTGTCGAAGGCTTTGAAATCTTTGGTTTATCGTATTTATTAAGTACGATTGCGCTTTTAGGATTCCCTCAAATCGTCTATATTAACTATATGAATGTTGTGATTGGAATTGTCTCAATTGCGTTAATGTTTATTCGTCCAAGTCATCAAGCTTTACATGATTATGTATCCAATACGGTTGTTATTTTGGTGAAACAATAAAATGGGAAAGTTTAATATCAAAGAATTAGAGAAGAAAGTATTTGATTTAGATAAGTTAGAAGAAAAAGAGCGTAAACGTAATACATCAGGTCGATTTAATCGATTTGGCGCATTCTTTCTCGATTTCAATGTAGAACGTATTATTACCAGTATCATTGTTTTAATCGTCTGGCTCATTATTTATCGTAATACAGGTGATTATAACACTATGATAAACATCGAAGGATTACCAATTAATGTACAATACATTACTGTTGTAATTATATTCATCTTTACAATTTTCTATAACATTATTCTTCCTTTGTATATTTACGAAGGTCAAACCATCGGTAAAAAAGCGATTGGAATCAAGATTGTTAAGGCAAATGGAGAAAAAGCTACATTAATTAATTATGTACTTCGTTATCTAACATTATTAGTCATTGAAGGAAATACATATGTTGTGACTTTCAGTGGTATCGCATTCTTCTTTATTAATCAATACTATGATAAAGCTAGTCAACTTAATGGAATTCTTACTGGTGTATTCGCATTATCCGCATTAATCGCTTTCTTCCATAAAGATCGAAGAGCGATTCATGATTTCATCGGTGGAACAAAAGTTATTAATATTAAAGTCTTAGAAGAAAAGAAAACTAAAACAGAAGAACTAAAAACAGCTGAGTAATTCAGCTGTTTTTTATCGAATTTTTAACCACTCTTCGCGTTTACCTTTAATCTGCTCTGCGATTTTCTCTATATCTTCATAGTATCGAACATGCATGGATACTGTAAGTATATCCAGCAAGTAGATCATAGAAACCGTAAAGCTTGTATTTGATAATTCTAGCTCATTGTTGCCTGCCATTGCGTACATAGTATAGTTGGCTATTTGATTTAGATATTTATCTTGAATACCACTTATTAAGAGTGTAGGTATTTCATAATGTTTGAGTTGTCTACCTGCATCTAAAATAAATTGATTACGTCCTGATTTTGTAATAATGATTGCGAAACTTGGTATTTTGGAATAATGAATTCTTTCTAACCAACTCCAGTTTGTAGAATCATAGGCTATCGCATTTAATCCAATAGATTGAAGTTTATATTGATACATGCGTGCCACATCAAAGTTTAATCCCATCCCATAGATACCGATGTGTTGACTCTTTTGCATGAGTTCAACGCATTCTTTTAATGTTTTCGAATCGATTAAACTATGTGTAAAATTCACAGCTCTTTGATAGATATGTGGAAGTGTTTCTATAATATCATCAATCTTAGAGTCTTTCCCAAATGGAATATCCTTAATTACTTGTTTAGATTCCACATATTGTGCATATTCACTTGTATACACTGATTTAAACTCTGTGTAGCCACTTAAGCCTAACTTTTGACATAAACGTACAATCGTTGATGGACTAACGTATGATGCATGTGCTAATTCATGACTACTCATGTTCAAAATAGATTGAGGATTCTTCTCAATATAATCGGCAACAGCAGCTTCCTGAGTTGTAAGATTGGTTGTGTTCTTTAATCTGTCCATTATCATGTCTACATTGTATCAAAAAGAAAAGGCAATTTCTTGCCTTATTTCTTTTCGTATGTTACACCTTTCGCTTCAAGTTCAGCGATAACAGCTTTGAATTGAGGTAAGTAGTTCTTATTTGCGACTAACATGACATCTAACATCTCTTTTGCCTTAGTTCCTGCTGGTACTAATGGATTGATTGTGAACGCTTGAAGTGCTTTTCCATAATCACCACTAACAGCCGCTTCAATCACAACTTCTTCCATTGCCTTCATACTTTGAACTAAACCACGAGTTGAAGATGGGAATGATCCCCAGTTAACTGGCTCAGCACCATGTGATGTAATTTCTGCAGAAACTTCTACAACACAGTCATATGGTAAATCAGCGATTGCCCCATTATTTTGCGTACTAACAACCATACGTGTTTTCTTATTATTGTGGATCGATGCGATTAATTCACATGCCGCATCAGAGTAGTGAGTACCACCACGTTTAGTCAATTGTTCAGGTTTGTAATCTAGTTTAGGATCTTTATATAGTTCAAACAACTCAGCTTCAGTACATTTAACAACTTCAGCACGTGTTTCACCTTTTGCGAATTCATCTAATTCATGTTTTAACATATCATCACTTAAATAGTAGTAACGGTGATATGGACATGGTAATAAACCACTGTCTTTAACTTGTTCATAATTAAAGTTAAAGTTCTTGATATTACGTACGCCTAAACCTTCTAAACCTTTTGATTCTGGATGATAAAGTGTATCTAAAATAGTATGAGTTACTTCATTACCTGCTTTATCCCATACACGGTGCCAGTGGAAATGATTCAAACCAGCAAATTTTGTATAAAGTTCACCCTCATAATTATGATACTTCATCGCCGCATCACACATTTTTTCCATCATGATAGGCACATTACATAAACCAATCGTACGTTTCCATCCGCCCACTTTGATTGCGGCTTCAGTTACGATACCACTTGGGTTCGTAAAGTTTGCGAGCCATGCATTAGGACATAGTTCTTTCATATCTTTAATGATGTCTAAGATAACAGGAATCGTACGGAATGCTTTCATCATACCACCAGCCCCATTGGTTTCTTGACCAATGAAACCAAAGCTTAATGGAATTCTTTCATCACGAATACGAGCATCCAACAATCCAACACGGAACTGAGTTGTGACAAAGTCCGCATCTTTTAAAGCTTCTCTACGGTTTAATGTAAGATTAACTTTCCAATCTAAACCAGCTGCTTTAACCATACGTTGAGCCATTGCGCCAACGATTTCTAATTTTTCTTTTCCTTCTTCAACGTCAACCAACCAAATCTCTTTAATTGGTAATAAATCTTTTCTTAGAATAA
>JAJZTY010000005.1 GCA_021847325.1 Bacillota bacterium | reverse complement strand
TTTGAATGCATAAAAAGGAATAGGAGGATTTATGCGTTCTAATCTCATTAATACATTGATTGATACTTTGCAGGAAGAAGAGAATACAGAATTTACAGAAGATATTATAGAAGAAACAATTCAAGAGTTTCAAAAACACATCTCAAAATTAAATGGTAAAGATGCGGCTAAAATACTATTAAGTACTCAAAATTATATTCAACGCTCAACACTAAAGATACATGAAACTTTTGAAGTTCATGTGGGAGATGTTTGTTATATTGATTTTGGGCAAGCCTATTTGAATGAATCTGGATTTCAACATTTTGGTTTAGTCTTGTCTAAATTGAATGGAAAAGTATTTGTCGTACCTATGACATCTAATGCATACACATATGCACAAGCATATGATCGGTATGAGAATCCAAATGGTAGAAAACACTTAATGCGTTTTGGCCAAAGAAATGGTTTGAATCGAGAATCAGTACTTTTCATCAATGATTGTAAGTTTATCAATCCGACTCGAATTATTGAAATAGTTGGACATTTAGATGTTAATGATAACTTCTTTTTGAAGATTCAAAAGCGTGTTGGGTTTTGTCTATTTAAAGAAGGAGTTCGCTAAGGTATACTTTATTCAATGGAAAACTTATTTCAGTATAGAAATCAAAAATGGGTAATTGCTGTTTCTGGTGGGCCTGATTCTATGGCTTTATTAGATCTAGCTTTTAAATCTAATCTTGATATCTATGTTTTACATGTAAATTATCATAAAAGAGAAAGTGCTCTAAGAGATCAGATGATTGTGCAGGAGTATTGTGCAAAAAATAATATTCCTTGTTTTGTTTATGACTCTCCAGATTTTAAGGGTAATTTTCAAGATAACGCAAGAATTTTTAGATATACCAAAATAAAAGAATTGGTTAATCAGGTTAGTGCACAAGGAGTCCTAGTTGCACATCATAAAGATGATGATTTAGAGACATTGATTTTTCAGATTAAACGTAATTCTAAAGTAGCTTATTATGGTTTATCACACTCGACCTATATTTTTGGGATTAGAGTCGATCGTCCTTTATTAAGTTATACAAAAAAAGAGTTAGTTGATTATTGTCATAATAATTCAATTAACTATGGAATTGATGAAAGCAATCATAGCCTTGTCTATACACGAAATAAGATTCGTTTTGAACTTAATGAATTAAAACCAAATGAGATAGATGAACTATATAAAATAAAAAATGAATATAACCAAAAACGAGATAGCTTTATTCAAACATTTGAAAAATTACTCAATCAAACATCAATATCACATAATATTTACATAAGTCTGTCACATAATAGAAACTGGTTCCTTTTAGAATGGTTAAGGTATCAGACAGATGTAAAAGCCTTATCAGATAAATTTATTCTAGAACTGGATCGTCAACTAGTGCATGCTAAGAGTGTGAAGCTTAGATTAAGCAAACAATACAGACTAATTAAACAATATGATATGATTCAGATTATCGAAGAGATGGAGGATTATAAATACAGGGTAAATATAAACCAAACATTAGATGAACGGATTAAATTAAGTTACGAAAAGAAATCAGGGTATACAAAAGTTCAGATTTCCAAAGATAGTTTTCCGCTCACAATAACTAATTTAAGATCATGTAGAAACAGTTTACAGTCAAATATCTATACAAAACTATCCCGTTGGTTTATAAAGAATAAAATACCAATTCAAGATCGAGAAATGTGGCCACTTGTATTTAATCATAAAAATGAGTTAATATACATTTTGGATGTTGGATACGAACATGGTGTTTCGACTGACACAATGGATTGTTATATGTTAAAATAAGCGTATTATGGAGGCGTTTATGCATAAAAATGTAAAAAAAGTATTAGTATCAAGCGAAGAAATTGAACAACGTTGTAAAGAGCTAGGTGCTCAAATCACAAAAGATTATTTAGAACTTGGTGAAGTTCCTATTTTAGTATCCTTGCTTAAAGGATCTGTCCCATTTTTAGCAAAATTAATGCCTTATATCGAGTTAGATGTAGAGATTGATTTTATGGATGTATCAAGTTATGAAGGAACAGAGTCAATTGGTGATGTTCGAATTATCAAAGACTTGGATCGTTCGATTAAAGGTGAATCAATTCTTCTAGTAGAAGATATAGTCGATACAGGAAGAACATTAAATTCTGTCAAAGAATTATTAGAGAATAAAGGATGTGAAAGACTTCGTATCGTAAGTCTTTTAGATAAACCTTCAAGACGTGTTGTAAAGATTGATGCGGATTATGTAGGTTTCACAATTCCAAATGAGTTTGTGATTGGGTTTGGTTTAGATTTTAATGAAAAATATCGTAGTTTACCCTATGTAGGTGTATTAAAAGACGAATGTTATTTATAAAAGGAGTGAGTGTTTAAATGAAAAACAATAAACAGTTAGCCGCATTAATTCCATATCTTTTTGTGTTAGTAGCGGTGATGAGTTTAATGTTTATGAATATCGGAAATACTGAAACGGATATTACGTATCAAGAGTATGTCGATTTATTAAACAAAGAACAAGTCGTCACAAGTAATGTGACAGTGAGTGAAGTCGTATTAACAATTGAAGGTATTTATGCGGATTCTAAAGGAGTACAAAATGTATATTCTTTAACAGTTCCTAATACAGAATTTCAAAACAATACCATCATTGAGTTAATTAATGAAAAGAGTAAAGAAGTAAAGGTTATTGATGCATATGAAACAAATCCATTCTGGGATATTGTGTCTAATGTATTACCATTACTTATTTTTGGAGCTTTCGCATTCTTTATGTTATCCCGTATGAATGGTGGAAATAACAATAAAGCATTCGAATTCGGTAAATCTAAAGCTCGTTTAGAAGGCGCGATTAAAGTGCGTTTTGAAGATGTGGCTGGATGTGATGAAGAAAAAGAAGAAATGCAAGAACTCATTGAGTACCTCAAGAATCCAAAGAAATTTGCGAAAATGGGTGCTCGTATTCCAAAGGGTGTATTGATGGTAGGGGCTCCTGGTACAGGTAAGACTTTATTGGCAAAAGCAGTTGCGGGTGAAGCTGAGGTTCCTTTCTATTCCATTTCAGGTTCTGATTTTGTTGAAATGTTTGTTGGGGTTGGAGCAAGTCGTGTACGTGATATGTTTAAACGTGCTCAAGCTACAGCGCCTTGTATTATATTTATTGATGAGATTGATGCGGTAGGTCGTCAACGTGGTACTGGTTTAGGCGGTGGTCATGATGAACGTGAACAAACACTTAACCAATTATTAGTTGAAATGGATGGTATTCAAGATAACTCTGGAGTGGTCATTGTCGCTGCGACTAACCGTCCAGATGTATTGGATCCTGCTTTATTAAGACCAGGTCGTTTTGATAGACAAATTACAGTTAGCTTACCTGATCGTAAAGGTCGTGAGGCTATCTTGAAAGTACATGCACGTAATAAAAAGTTAGATTCAACAGTTGATTTAAACGCATTGGCTAAACGTACCCCTGGTTTCAGTGGAGCTGATTTAGAGAATGTTTTAAATGAAGCTGCGATTCTAGCTGTTCGTGAAAGTGCTGACTTAATCACGATGAATCATTTAGATGAAGCGATTGATCGTGTTATGGGTGGACCAGCTAAGAAATCAAAGGTATACAGCGACCGTGAAAAACGTTTAGTTGCTTATCATGAAGTGGGTCATACTATTATTGGTTTAAAACTTGAATCTTCTGATATGGTTCAAAAGGTCACAATCATTCCTCGTGGACAAGCTGGTGGATATAACTTAATGACACCTCGTGAAGAAAAATTCATGTTAACGAAGACAGATTTATCTGCTCGTATTACTGGTTTATTAGGTGGACGTGTTGCGGAAGACATCGTGTTCAATGAAATTTCGACAGGTGCTTCCTCTGATATTGAACGTGCAACCAAAATTGCGCGTGAAATGGTTATGTCTTATGGTATGTCTGATTTAGGACCTATTCAATATGAACATAGTGGTGGAAATGTATTCTTAGGAAGAGATTATAGTAATTCAAGTAATTATTCAGGACAAATTGCGTTTGAAATCGATAAAGAAGTAAGACGTATTATTGATGAAGCGTATGATCATGCGAAACGATTAATTCAGGAAAATCGTGAATTGATGGATCGTCTTGTGGATGCTTTGCTTGAATTCGAAACTTTAACAGCTGAAAATATTCAGAATATTGTTGAGGGTAGAGCTTATAACGAATCTGCTCCTGTTGAAGGAGTTTAACCCCTGATAACAGGGGTTTTTTGTGGAAAGAGAACATATGGATACTTTAATTAAGGGTTTAGCTCATGAAGGAGCTATAAGAATAATTGTTGTTGATTCAACCAATACGGTTAAAGAAGCATGTGAAAGACATCGTACGTTTCCAACCGCTTCAGCCGCATTAGGAAGAACACTCACCATAGGTGCTATTTTAGGTTCAATGTTAAAGTCTGAGAAAGAAAATGTAATGATTCAGATTAATGGTGGTGGTCCTTTAGGCACAATCTTAGTTGACGCAAATAGTCATTGTGAAGTTCGTGGATTTGTTGCTAATCCTGAAGTTCACATTATGAATGAACAAACAAAGAAATTAGATGTTGGGGCTGCAGTAGGGCGTGATGGGACATTACGAGTTATAAAAGATTTAAGTTTAAAAGATGATTTCACTGGAACTGTACAACTTCAAACAGGGGAGATAGCGGAAGACTTTGCGTATTATTTTACACTAAGTGAACAAACTCCATCTGCAGTATCCTTAGGTGTATTGGTTAACGAAAACAGTGAAGTAGTTGCGGCAGGCGGTATACTAATTCAAATGATGCCACATGCGACAGAGACAGATATTTTAATTGCCGAAGATGTCATCAAGCATTTAAAACCAATCTCACAATTAATTCATGAAGGATTTACGCCTAATACATTAATTGAGAGTTTGTTTCAAGATGTAGAAGTACTTGGAATGAGTACAGTACAATTTAAATGTTCATGTAGTCGTGATCGTATGTTTGAAGCTCTTTCAACTGTTTCTAAGACTGAAATTCAAGCGATGATTCATGAAGATCATGGAACAGAAATAACATGTCATTTCTGTAATGAAAGTTACCATTTTAGTGAGGATGAATTGAAGTCAATTCTTAATAAGAGTTAATGTGGAAAATTAGAGAAATAGAGTTTAGTAATCCTATCGTAATTGCGCCAATGGCTGGAGTAAGTAATCCAGCTTTTCGTTCGATTGTGGCTCAATATAAACCGGCATTAATTTACAGTGAAATGATATCGGATAAAGCGATTGTATATAAGAATGTTAAAACAATAGAAATGACTCAAGTGTTTGAGGATGAACATCCTATCGCTTTACAGCTTTTTGGGGAAGATATTGAATCAATGGTAGAAGCCGCAAAGTATCTAGATACTCAAACCCAATGCGATATCATTGATATCAATATGGGATGTCCAGTCCCAAAGATTGTGAAAGGTTCTGGTGGTGCTTCTTTAATGAAAACACCTGAACATGCCTTTAGAATCGTAGAAGAAATCGTCAAGAATGTTAAGAAACCTGTTACGGTTAAAATACGTTTAGGTTGGGATGATAAATCAATTAATGTTCTACATATGGCAAAAGGATTAGAACTTGCAGGTGCGAGCGCAATTGCGATTCATGGTCGTACACGAGCTCAAATGTATAGTGGAAATGCGACATTTGATTTAATCAAGCAAGTTAAAGAGAATGCGAATATCCCAATTATTGCGAATGGAGATATTACTACCGTTGAACAAGCTAAATGGGTTCTTGGGTATACTAAATGTGATGCGATTATGATTGGTAGAGGTGTCTTAGGGCAGCCTTGGCTAGTGCGTGAATTGATAGAAGGATTAAATGGTAATCCTGTGTCTGAACTTACTATGATAGATCGATTTGATAGTGCACGTAAACATGCATTAAAACTGATAGAATTAAAGGGTGAAGATATTGCCTTAAAAGAGATGAGGAGTCATTTAAGTTGGTATCTTAAGGGATTGCCTAATAGTCATAAAGTAAAAGATAGAATATCACAGATGAAAAGTTTTCAAGAATTTGATAGAATATTGAAGGATTATTATGACTCACAAATTGGTGAGTCTGCGAGGTAAAAATGGAAGAACACACATTAAATGAGTATGAGCGTATAAGACGCGAGAAAATGCAGGCATTAAAAGATAAGGGAGTTGATCCTTTTGGTTCTGCATTTAAGACGACGCATCATAGTTTAGAAATACTAAATAAGTATGAACATAACACAAAAGAAGAGATTGCGGAAGTCAATGAGCATGTGATTATCGCAGGTCGTATTATGACCAAACGTGAAATGGGTAAAGCAGGATTCATGCATTTATTAGATCGTGATGGTCAAATTCAAGTGTATGTTCGTAAAGATTCAGTATCAGAATTAGAGTTTGAAATTTTTACTGAAGCAGATTTAGGAGACATTGTTGGGATTGAAGGCCATGTCTTTAGAACAAACCATGGTGAGATTTCTATTAAAGCTGAGAAATTAACGCATCTTACTAAAGCATTAAGACCATTACCAGATAAATTCCATGGTTTAGCTGATGTGGAAGAACGTTATCGTAGACGTTATGTCGATCTTATCGTAAATGAAAATGCTCGTCGTGTTGCGATGTTGCGTCCAAGAATCATTCGTGCTCTTCAACACTATTTTGATGGTTTAGGCATGATTGAAGTTGAAACACCTGTTCTACAACCGATTCTAGGGGGTGCTGCTGCACGTCCTTTCGTGACCCATCATAATACCTTAGATATGGATTTTTACTTAAGAATCGCTACAGAATTACCTCTCAAACGATTAATTGTTGGTGGACTAGAAGGTGTATATGAAATTGGACGTTTATTCCGAAATGAAGGTATGAGTCCTAAACATAACCCTGAATTCACGACCGTAGAAGCGTACTTAGCCTACTCAGATATGCCAGGTATGATGGAAGTTATTGAAAACTGTTTAGAATCTGTCGCTATGGAAGTATTAGGTAAAACTGAAGTTCCATGGGCAGATAAAATGATTGAACTAAAAGGACCATACCGCAGAATTCATATGGTCGATGCGGTTAGAGAAACCAGTGGAGTAGATTTCTTCAAAATCAATACGATTGAAGAAGCTCTCAAAGTTGCGAAGGAACATCACATTGAAGTTCTTAAACACCAACAATCCTTTGGTCATATCTTGAATCTATTCTTTGAACACTATGCAGAAAAGGCAATGATTCAACCTACATTCGTATATGGTCATCCAATTGAAATTTCTCCACTTGCGAAGAAGAACCAAGAAGATCCACGATTCACTGATCGTTTTGAACTCTTTATAGATGGACGTGAATACGCTAATGCCTTCTCAGAACTCAATGATCCAATTGATCAAAGAGAACGCTTTGAGGAACAAATGAAAGAAAAGGATCTAGGAAACGATGAAGCCAATGAAATGGATGTCGATTTCGTAGAATCCCTAGAATATGGTATGCCTCCAACGGGTGGATTAGGTATTGGGATTGACCGATTGGTTATGTTGTTAACGAACTCAGAAACCATTCGTGAAGTTATCCTATTCCCACACATGAGACATAGAGATTAATATTTAATTTAATCAACACGTTATAAACAACGTGTTTTTTATTACTTGGAATAATATCAAATATGTAAGTAGAATAAAGAGTAACTATTTAAATAATTATCAAATAGTTTGTATAATTTGAAATATAGTGTTTATACTTAAATGAACTCAGATTCCTTTAAGGAGAACCAAATAATGAAATGGGTAACACGCGAACATGTACATGTGGATAGAGTTGCATGTCCTTGGTTGATTAAGAATTTTGTGGATAAAGATGCAGAATTTGTATTTGTACCAAAAGATACAGATCCACTGACTATACTAGACGGTATACCATTTGACATGAAAGGTGTAGAACTTGGGCATCATGGTGATGATTGTTCATTTGATGCGATCGTAAAAAAATATAATTTAACAAATGATATAGCGTTAGTAAAACTACAAGAAATTGTTAGATTTGCGGATACAGATAGAGGGAATGAAAATGCATTAGCATATGCATTAGATGTTTTCGCAACAGGTTATCGTTTAAACGCTGAAAATGATAATGTAACTTTAGAGCGCGAATTTCATTTATATGATGCTCTTTATTCATATTTTAAGCAAATGTCACATATTAACCCTTAAATATTGGGGATATAACACTCATAAACATAAAGGATAAATCTTCTGGCTTTTGTTTCATATCATTTGTGATCCACCAATGAACCATTTCTACAAAACTACCCGAAATATGATTCGTCAAAAAATCAAAGGGTAGTATACTATTTTGTTTATTTTGCGAAATGAGAATTTTTGAAATAATTCTTTCATTAAGATATTGTTTAAAGAAAAATATAAACATCTCACTACTCTCGCCTTTTAGTATTCCTATAATATTATTCTTGTTATCTTTTAAGTGATACAAAATATGAGTTATCATCGAATGAATATCGCCATTTGAATATGAAAAATCATGTGTTTTTTCACTATCAAGATTATCAGAGAAAACATGTTCAAATATTTCTTCACAAATAGACTTTAATAATGCATCCTTAGTTTCAAAATGTGAATAGAAAGTACTTCTACCAATGTTAGCTTCATCAATAATATCTTGAACCGTTATCTTAGAATAATTCTTATATGACAAAAGTTGGCTAAAAGCACTAAGTATAGATTGTTTGGTTTTTAATTGTCTTCGATCCATATATCCTCCAATAGACAAATGTTAAATAATGTTCAATACTGTATATATTAATACTTTTGACTCTTCATAATTTATAATAAACATACTATAAATAAGGTACAATATATAAGATACTGAATAGAGTGTATCATAAATAGGTAGAAAATCATTATGTTATTAAATATTAGTGATTATTTTTCAGGATTAAAGATGACTATTGTATCAGGAATCAGTTTGCTTGTAAGTTTATTATTATTACTTAGCGGAAAGAAATTAGCATTTGATCCAGCCTGGATCACAATATTAATTTCAGGTTACCCTTTACTGTATCTCGCAATTACACGATTAATTTATAAAAAATGGATATCTTCTGCGCTTCTGATTTCTATTGCAATGATAGCATCAATCTATATTGGTGAAATATTCGCTGCCGGTGAAGTAGCTTTTATTATGGCTATTGGTGCAATCCTAGAAGATCTAACCATCAATCGTGCTAAAAAAGGGTTAGAGAATTTAATCTCATTAACTCCAACAGAAGGAAGACGCATTAAAGTAATACACGGAAAAGAAGTTGAAGAAATTATCCCATTTAATGAAATTAAAGTTAAAGATATTATAAGAATTTTACCAGGTGAAGCTATCACTGTAGATGGTCTTATTGTGAATGGAAATACTTCTGTCGACCAATCAATTGTGACAGGTGAATCATTACCTATTGATAAATCTGTTGGTGATAAAGTTTTCTGTGGAACTGTTAATTGTTTTGGATCAATTGATATTGAAGCAACCAATGTTGGGCAAGATTCATCTTTGCAAAAACTTATAAATTTAGTAAAAGAAGCTGAAAATAATAAAGCTCCTACCCAAAGAATTGTAGATAAGTGGGCAATTTGGTTAGTACCAATTGCATTGCTAATAGCAATAAGTGCTTATTTTATTGCATTATTTCTAGGAGTAAATGCAACTGGTGCCCTTAATCGTGCTGTAACAGTGTTAATTGTATTCTGTCCATGTGCGTTATCATTAGCAACCCCAACTTCAATAGTTGCTGCAATCGGTCAATCTACAAAGCGTGGTATCATCATTAAATCAGGTATTGCTTTAGAGAATATGGGACATGTAGATACGATAGCGTTTGATAAAACTGGTACCATTACTCACGGGAAGTTAACCGTTGATGAAATAACTTCATTTAACAACGTGTTGATTGAAGATATAGTATCCTTAACAGCATCTGCAGAATCAAAAAGTGAACATCCGATTGCTAAAGCAATTGTTGAGTATGCTCGAAATCAACGAATCGATGTTTTAAGTTCAACTCAATTTGAAATGATACCAGGAAAAGGTGTTCAAGCAAAAGTAAATGAATATAATGTAATCTGCGGTAATGAAAAGTACTTATTAAGTTTAGGTATTACTATTGAACAAATAGTTTACGATAAGTTGGAACAATATCGAAGTGAGGGCAAAGCGACAATTCTCGTTGGTATAAATAATAATTGTGTTGGAGTTATTTCATTAGCTGATACTATTCGATTAAATGCACTAGATATGGTTCGCAATTTAAAAGAGTTAGGGACTAATACTATATTGTTAACTGGTGATAATACGATTACCGCAAATCATATTGCACAAAGTGTTGGGATAAGTTCTGTGTACTCTGATTTATTACCAGATGAAAAAGTTAGTAAAATAGAGTTGCTTCAAAAAGAAGGTCATATTGTTTGTATGATTGGAGATGGGGTTAATGATGCGCCAGCCTTAAAAACAGCACACGTTGGGGTCGCAATGGGTAGTATGGGAAGTGATATTGCGATAGAGGCTGCAGATATCGCACTGATGAATGATGATTTAACAAATATCTCCTATTTAAAAAGATTATCTAAGGCTACGATAAATACGATAAAGTTTAATATTACAATGTCTATGATAATAAATGTAATTGCAGTAAGCATGTCTGTTCTTGGCTTACTTAATCCTATTGCAGGAGCACTTGTTCACAATGCAGGATCTGTATTAATTGTATTAAATGCAGCCTTGCTCTATGATAGAAAATTTAGATGACAAAGGATATTCAATAATGATGAAACTTCCACAATTACTCACTGCAAATAAACTAAAAACAATTGCTATAATTGCTATGTTTTTTGACCATTTTATTGCAGTTTTTTACCCGCATGATACAATCCTAGGAATTTTATTAAGAGTTCCAGGACGATTATCTGCACCAATTATTTGTTATTTTATTGCTGAAGGTTATTTTTATACGTCAAATAAGTACAGATATGCATCACGATTACTTCTCTTCGCACTAGTGTCGCATATACCTTATAACTTGCTATTCGGTTTTGAATTCTTTCAAGCCACTAGTGTGATTTGGAGTCTAGCAATGGGGTTAATCGCATTAATCGTGATAAAGGATGATCGGTATAATAGGTTTGTTAAAGTCATTGTATTGTTACTTGCTTGTTTCTTTTCTCTAAGAGCGAACTGGAACTATGTAGCGGTTCTTTGGATTGTAGGGTTTGGAGTGTTTCGCAATAATCTTAAATACCAAATCTATTCGTTTGTTATTATTGGATTGATATTTCATTTAATCCCAACATTTGTAAATTATGGATTCAATCACTCTGTATACCCACATTGGTACCAAATGGCTTTTGTACTTGCTATTCCATTTATTGCTATGTACAATGGGAAATTAGGAAAGAAATCAAAATTTTCATCACTATTCTTTTATGTTTTCTATCCTTTACATTTATTAGTTTTATATTTTATAGACAAATTTACTACATTATCTCAACTATTTGGAAACTAAAATGAAACGAAAAAGATTAAAGCGAAATAAATTAAAATGGATTATTGGTCTTTTAAGTCTAATAATTATTTTTGCTTTGTCTTTTATTGTGTATAAGATTTACTTTCAAAATAATGAATTTGATAATGAGAAAATTATAGTGGATAATCCAGTTAAAGAAAAAGTATATATTAACTATCTTGATGAAGGTGGAAAACTTGAATTACCGATTAATGGATCAAGTGGATTTGCGTCAGCTCCACTAACTATCTATTCCCAACCTAATACAAGTTCGGATATTATTTATAGAGTTAATCCAGGTTATGGATTTACTATCTTATCTGAACAAGGAGATTGGTGGCAAATTAACTTTGAAAATGAGTTAGGGTGGGTGTTGCATGATAATTGTTTTATCAATCTACCTGATATAATTCCGTCTATTGTTTATGATATTTCAAACTCTTATTCGTCTAAACTAAAATCATCTTATTTGGATATACCTAATGTAACAAATCTCTCTCATTATGATGCTCAAGAATATAGTAAACGGTTTAATAAAGACATGTATATTGTGCCTATATTATATGAGATGGCACCAAAGATATTTCAAACTCAACAATTAGCATTAAAAGAAGGGAATACTCTTATTGTTTATGAAGCCTTTAGACCTCTCGAAGTCCAAAAAAGAATTGTGGATAATTTAAGACAACTTTCTATAGATAACAGTAAGGTTTTAGAAGGCCTTACAACATATCCTTGGAACATTGGATGGTTTATCTCTACAAGTGTTTCAAACCATCAAAAAGGATTGGCTGTTGATATGAGTTTAGGCAAAGTCAATAACATCGAAGTTCGAACGGCAGGAGATTACGAGTATAAAGTTGTAACAGACTACACTGAGTATGATATGCCTACAGAAATTCATGAACTAAGTGTTGATGCAGTAACATTCAAAATGCCTGTCGATTCAAAATCAACAACTGCATGGCTAGAATCAGAATTATCTGATCACATGAATGAATATGCTATAAAACTTCAAAAATATGCGACTAATTCTGGATTAATTCCTATTGCTTCAGAATGGTGGCATTTCAATGATTTATCCATAGTATGGAATGGCAGTAATGGTAATTATTATATTGAGAATAACTTTAGTGGATTGCCTAAAATTCAAAAATAAAAAAATGGAGAGAAAGTCTCCATTTTTATATATCAATATTATCTTTCGCAAAGATTAACTTAAGTGCCTTCACAAATCCTAACTTATTTCCATAACTGAGTGATCCTAAACGATAAATCTTAATCGATAAATAAGCTAATCCAATACTGGTTAGAATCATTAATACCATAGATATAAGCAATTCAATGAATGGAACAGATGTTAGGAAATAACGTATCGGCATCGCTAGGATTGCGACAAATGGTACAAATGAACCAATTTTTACGAATATATTTGTTGGCGCATTAATTCCGATCGATGCGGTAATATACGCAACCATGAACAGTAATGTAATCGGTGTAACAGATGTACCAACATCTTCAACTTTAGATACGAGTGATCCTAAAGATGCATATAGGAATAGATATAATAAATATCCAATCGCTGTAAATATTAAGAAAATAAGAATAGAATCCCAGGATAATCCCGTAAACAACATTTGACTAATAAACTCTGGATAGCTTGCTTGGTTAATAAAATACCCAATAAATCCTGCAGCTAATATCACTGAGAACTGAGCTAATCCACCAATCGCATTCGCAAGTACTTTACCAACAATCAAAGCACTCGGTTGAGTGGATGTGATGAGTATTTCCATCGTACGGTTATCTTTTTCACGTGCAACAGAAGTAGATACAAACGATCCATACATAATGACTAACATATACACCGCAAACATCAAGATATAAGAGATTAAGAAACTGGACTGTGCATCTTTACCGAGTACTTCTTCATTAATGGTAATAGGTGTATTGGATAAGGTATCCACAACCATTGGATCAATCCCTAATTCAGTGAATGCTTTATCTCTTTGAATACGTTGTAAGATAGAGATCATCATTTGGTCTGTAGAACTATACATTCCTTTATTCTGAACGATACTACGAATTGTTTGAGTATCTTCTATAATATAACCATTATTGATAACACCACTTTGAACATCTTCTCTTAGTTTTGATTCATCCGTATAAACATTTAAATCATTCCCAAAGTATATCGTTAATGAATCAATTGATACTTCACTTGATTTAGACATAAAACCAAGATCTTCATATGTGATTGTGGTTTCATCATCCGAATTACTTTTATCATCAAAGAAATTCATAACAGTAGGAATACTTGTCGCTAGTACTACCACAACACACATAATTAGCGTAGTAACTTGTACGGATTTCTTACTTAGTATACTCATCAGTTCAAACTTTAAGACTTTGAATACATTATGCATGTTCTTCACCTACTTTCATCACAAATATGTCATTAAGACTTGGTTCATAATGGGTGAATAATTCAACATCTATTTTTAATCGAACAATGTCTTCTAATAAATCTTGTTTAGTTTTATGATTCAAACATTCAATAATGAGTGAATGCTTATCATAATCAATGGATATATCTTTTACATGTTCTTTTAGTGTAGAAATCAATTCATTTTGACTTACATGATTTGCCTTAAGTCTTAAACGACTTTGGCCCATATCTGATTTAAGTTGTTTAAGGTTACCACTTAAGATAACTTTACCTTTATCAATCAACGTAATTTCATCACAGAATTCTTCGACATAATTCATTTGATGACTTGAGAAAATCACCAATTTACCTTTTTGTATCAATTCCACAATGACTTCTTTTAAGATTTGTGAGTTAACAGGGTCTAATCCACTAAAGGGTTCATCCAATATCACAATCTCAGGATCATTCAATAAGGATTGTGCAATCTGAATCTTTTGTTGGTTACCTTTAGAAAGAGTTTCTAACTTATGGTTTTTGGCATAGGTTAATTCGAATCTTTCAATCCAATATTCTGCACTTTCTTTAGCTTGTTTATGGTTAGCACCTCTTAAGGTAGCGAAATAAATCAATTGGTCTAGTATCTTTTCTTTACCGTATAAGCCTCTTTCTTCTGGAAGGTATCCAACACGATAATGAGTGGGCACAAATGGTTTTCCATCAAGAATAAACTCACCACTATCTGCTTTGAATACATCCATTAAAGTACGTATGGTAGTGGTTTTACCTGCTCCATTTCTTCCAAGAAATCCCATTGCCTTACCGGATGTGACTGTGAATGAAACATCATGTAAGATCTGTTTACCAGAGAAGCTCTTATTAATTCCTTTTACTTCTAGTATCATAAATCCTCCAATCTCTAGTTCTTACTTTAAGGTTAGTTGATTTTAAAGTCAATTAAGTTAGCGTTAAAAAAAGTGTTTCTTTCGAAACACTTTATGTTATAGACCACATTTCAACTGTGCATTACAGTTGGTACAGGTATTACATCCACCGATTTCTTCAACAGTACCTTCTAAACAGATCGGACAGATATCCCCAACCTCAACACCGATATTACGATCTTGACGGTCAGCTCTTAAATCCGTTTTCTTCTCTTCTACTTGTTTTTCTTTTACGTTAATACCAAAGTCATGAACGATGTCCATTTGAGCCCAGTTGCTTTCATCATCATTGGATAACGATAGAACTTGAGAATCACGTGAACCATCCACATAAACGGTACCACCTTTAGCGCCACCATCATAGAGACGTTCATAAATCTTTTGGACTTGTCGAACAGAGAATCCACGAGGCGCATTGACTGTTTTAGATATGGAAGAATCAATCCAACGTTGAATGGCACATTGTGTATCCGCATGTTCCTCTGGGGTTAATTCCATAGCACTTACGAAGTAATCAGGAAGTGTTTGTTTAGTATACCCAGGATTGAGTTCCAACCAATCTTCCACAATCTTCGCATTAACTTCGATAAACTTACCGAGTCTTCCACTTCTAAAGTAAGAGAAGGAGAAGTAAGGCTCTAGACCTGTAGAAACCCCAACCATGGTTCCAGTAGAACCAGTAGGAGCGATTGTTAATAAGTGAGAATTACGAATACCATATTTTAGAATATCTTGACGTATAGATTCATCTAATGTCTTCATATATCCAGAATTAATAAATGCTTCACGATCTTCTAAGAATGGGAATGAACCCTTTTCCTTAGCAAGTTCTACGGAAGTACTATAAGCAGTTTCCGCAATCGTCTTGAACACTAAATCAATTGTTTCAATCGATTCAGGAGAACCATAACGTTTACGAGCCCAGATAAGTAAATCATGTAAACCCATAACCCCTAAACCAATACGACGTTCGCCAAGAGCTTGTTTCTTATTAGGTTCTAGGAAGTAAGGTGTATCATCAATAACATCATCTTGCATACGAACGGTAACCGCAACGGTCGTTTTGAGTTTTTCATATAAAACTTCACCTGTCTTACGATCCACAAAGTTCGCAAGATTTATCGCAGCTAGATTACATACTGAATATGGCGCTAATGGTTGTTCACCACAAGGGTTTGTTGCGACAACTTTTTGTCCATAAGCTTTCGCATTGGTCATTTCATTCGCATTATCGATAAAGAAGATACCAGGTTCTGCAGAATAGGTTGCACAGAAGCTAATTAAATCCCATAAATCACGTGCACGAATAGTGCGATATGTTTTAACAGGATAACCTAGAGCTTCCCATTCCCGAACATCACCTACTTCATGCCAATGTTCATCATAAGTAGCCTTCTGTTCAGGATTATAATGTTCAAGATCAGGGAAACGTAAATCAAAGTTAGAATCACTCTTAACCGCATCCATGAAATCTTTAGTCAATGTAACGGATATATTAGCACCTGATAAGAATTCAGGATTTGATACACTTAAGGTTCCACCATTTGCCAATTGTTCACGAGCATAATCAGATACATGAACTGGTACGTTCTTATTGTCTGCTAATGATTCATATATTTCTTTATCAATACGACTGAGAGGTACGAATTTTAATTTCTTCTCTGCTTCATATTTGATTTGTTCATCTTTTGAATTTTCGATTAACCACTTCAATACTTTAGGATTTTGCATCTTCGAGATAATAAATTCAATAATATCTGGATGCCAATCCGCTAACATTATCATCTGTGCACCACGACGTGAACCGCCTTGTTCCACAAGATGCGTTAGATTCGCAATATCATTTAGCCAACTCACTGCACCACTAGACTTACCACCAACCCCTTTAGCAGGCGCTGATTTAGGACGTAGTGTAGAACCATTCGTCCCAACACCACCCCCACGTGACATAATCTCCATAACTTCTTTACGATGATTGGAAATACCACCACGAGAGTCATGAATAAATGGCATAACGAAACAGTTAAAATACGTTACTTGAGTTTGAGATCCTGCACCATATAAAACACGACCTGCAGGAATGACATTCATTTCAGCTAATTCTTCCGCAAACACTTTACCATAATGATCTCTAAAATCTTCTGATAATTCAGTCGAAGCTAATGATTTACCAACACGTTTCGCTATTTGTTCATAAAATATCTCTAATGGCTTATCCACTTGTTTAAATGGACGTGTAATAATTCCAGTACTTGCTTCAACTTCGTTCTCTAATGATGCTCTAAACTCTTCTTCAAGTTTAAGCGTGACATACTCATGTTCATAATCGACATCAAGAACTAAACCAATCCCACGTGATGGGAATTTTGGATCTTCCTTAACAATCGTTACGACAATATCATTTACACCCAGTGTTTTTAAACTACGATCCTTTTGGGAATATCGATCTAACATAACTAAACGACTCACACCTGCATGAGTTAATTTAAATTCATTCTCTATTGGAAAGATATGATGAAAGTTATGTCGGATATCCGCGTTCAATTTTTCTATGGTTGATTGTGTATAGCTCATAAAAACACCCCTTTTTGTAATTTCAATTCTAACATACAAAATTAAGTTCAATTTCTGAAAGTTGTTTACATTCAATATTTCATCAAACTAATTCATTCACAAAACAATAATCAGATAATCGATTAATATATTGTAAAACAGCTGTATCAATAAGCTGTGTTTCGTTCACCTTAACTAAGCTTCTTTCAGCTCTTCTTACAACCGTTCTAACATAGTGTAAGAAAGCAGCTTTCTTTTGGTTAAATGGATAAATAAAGTTAGAATAACGAGATTGATTGGCTTCAATAAACGTCTCTAAACGTTTAATACTATCCTCTAAATCAATCGTTTTCTTATAGCCTGCGACATAAGCGGATATATCATACAATTCCTTGACAATCTTTTCCCAAGGTTCTTTATCAAGCTCCAATTGAGCTTGCATATGGATGATTAAACTACTGCACTCATCTAAATTTCCAAGCGCATCAATAACGGGTTCATCCTTAGAAACACGTCCATCTTTAATACTTGTAAAACCACGATCTCCTGTTTTAGTTGTGACTGGCATATTAACCCCACTTTCTTATTAAATTATTAAACACCTTTAATATCGGTGTAAATAAAATTAGTATAAGACTATAATTCGAGAAAGCGTGGATAATGTCAAAACTTATGCCCCGAATCCAATAAACTATCCCCATATTAAGGCCATATAGGAGAGCATGTTGAGCCGCAAATAGAAAACCAAAGACAAAACCATAGAACGCACCCAGCAGCGCCCATAAATGTGTTTTGTCTTTTAAGATTGGTTTAAAACAACGAATCATGATAATCCAAACTGTCCATATCCATAAATAACCTAATACCCAATCTCCAAATCCCCAGACTAACGCTTCAAGAAGAGTAAACACAAATACCACAATGACGCTCTCCTTAAAACTTAAACTTAATCCAATGATTAAAAACCATAATGTGACTAACTCCACATTCGGTAAGAAAGAAAGAGATACTTGTAAGGCAAGCGCACCTGCCGCAAGTAAGGCTAATAAAACGAGTTTACGGACATTAAACATACATTAGTAACTCGCTGTAAATTCAAATGTAAATACGTCTTTATCGTAAAGTGGAGTAATATCGATTCCAGGACAGAAACCAGCACTCACACAATCTTTATTGGTTGTGGAATTAAATAACCACCAAGGACCTACAGCACTATCTTTCGTCTCATATTCCCCAATTCCGACAATATATCGTCCATATGGATCAGATACACTACCAGAAAAGTTATATTCTAGATTTTCATCTTTTAGTACAGTTTCCAAGAATGTGCCTAACATTTCATCATCTGTGCGTTGTGTCACATCTAGAATAACCACATCTTGACCATCTTGATCAACCGTTAAGATGATTTGTACTTCTTTTGAACCTTCATTTCCTTGTCTAAAGAATTGATTATATACAAATAATGAACCAACTAATAAGACAACTGCTATACCAATACGAACTAAATTTTTCTTCATGAACTAAGCCTCCTTTACAATAAAAAATACACATCTGGATGTGTACAAAAAAGACAGGCTAATGTCTTTTTATCTTGTTCCCAGAAGATAAAACAACGCTTATCATTGGCAGGTCTACTGGCTGATCGTTCATCCTCAAGGATCCTTCCCGTTTTACAGTGGATACTTCCTCTTGTCCAGATCTACAGTTGCTGGGACAGCTTCGTTTATTGCGAATTCCCTATTATGCGTTAGCACCAATCTAAGCAATTTCATTATAGGCTAGTTTTTGTGCATAAACAATGTTAATAGAGATATTAATTATGTGAAAACGCTTTGAATTTTGATAGAATAGAATAAATTAAGAGGGACATTATGAACTATTCGGTACTTATAGTAGCAGGCGGAAAAGGCGAACGGATGGGGCTTGGATATAATAAAGTGTTTTATCCATTAAAAGATGGAATGACCGTTTTAGATATGACTGTTAAATTATTCGTGGATGATGTGCGATGTAAACAACTTGTAATTGTGACCAATCCACACGATTTACATAAGGTAACACAAACCCATGAAATGGGAAGAATTGTAAATGTTGGAGGTGGCGCAACACGTCAAGATTCCGTTTATAACGGTTTAATGTGTGTCACTGAAGATATTGTGTTAGTCCATGATGCGGCTCGTCCTTATTGTACGATTGAATTAATTGATGAACTATTACTTGCGATGGAGACTGAACAAGCTGCTTTCTTAGCAATTGATGTGAAAGATACAGTTAAAGAAGTTAAAGATGGTTATGTGGTAAAGACCATTAATCGTGAGTGTTTAAAGAATGCACAAACACCACAAGCTTTTAAGACGAGTCTTTTATTAGATTGTATTCACCAAGCTCAAGAAGATAACTTCAAGGCTACGGATGATGCTCAACTTATCGAACGTTATAGTAATGTACCAATTAAAGTTGTAAAGGGATCATACGACAACATTAAAATCACAACACCAGAAGATGTTCGATGATATTTAACTTGGGGGAAGTTGAATGAAAAAGCTAATCATTGGATTAATTATAGTGTTAAGCTCTTGCGCAAAAATACCGGATATAAAGTCTTGTCATTATGGAGTACTGATATCAAGTTATATTGGACAGTCGAACCAAGATATCTGTCAAACAGTCTATGATGCGATTGATAATGCAAAGTTTAATCGTAGGATAAGTGATGATTTACTTTTCGGGATTGATTCTGTTCTGATTAACTTTCAATTTGAAAATAAGGAAGATGAAACATATTTCATCAATAAAGAAGGAATATTAACGTATCAAATTAAAGATATTTTCTATCAGACAACAATCGATAAAAAACTCTATTCCCTCATTATTGAAGAAATAGAGTTAGAGAAACAATCAAATTAAGTCTTATCGATTAAACGAATAAAATCATCGTAATCACTGGCATCAATCGCAGCTTGAATATCTTTAGCACTGGTTAAGAACTGTGCACTCTTCGCAAAGAAGACATCCAAATTATCGTTCTCATTATCACCATAGGACAACATAAAGACTAATTGAACCATTCTTTCATTCCATAAGATTGGTTTTTTTAATACCGCAACCGATACAAAAGTTGTATGACTAAAGGCTTGGTCTGGATGAGGGATCGCAATCAAATTCCCAAACTCTGTAGATGCGGATGCTTCACGTCGCAATATGGATTCATAGAAACCTGGTCTAAAGTTGTATAAATCACTAATCTTATTTGACATAAAGAAGATAACATCTTCCTTAGTATTTGCCACAATATCTTTATAGAATAATTTACGATCAAAGTATTCTGCAATTGACATATCATTCTGATTAAAACGATGACGAATGGTTTGTAAATCATGATCACTTAATAAAGTTGATACATAGATAATTGGTGTGATTGTTTTAACGGATAAGGGTACTGTTGAAACAATTAAATCGAAATGATTAAGATCGATTTGATTGAGTGATAATGCGTCTTTCGTCACAATATTCTCTAAGAATGGATCAAATTCTTGTTTGAATCTAAACTGTAATAATTTTGCGGTCCCATGACCGGTAGAACAAACCAGCAATACTTTTTTTCGATTAATCGTAACTTTATGACGCTCTAATGCGACATAGAAATGAAGCGCAAAGTAAGCAATTTCATCTTCACTGAGTTTAATCAAATAGCGACGTTCGATGACTTCAGACGCAATCTCAGCCGTTAAATAAGCTTGTTTATGTTTCTTGATGTCATCCAATAAGGGATTCTTCATCATAAGGTTATAACTAATACGTTTTACTAAAGGAACACAATGCAAGCCTAAAGCAATACGTAAATCTAAGTCTTTGGTTAAATCGATATCCATCACAACTCGTACTCGATCCAACATATTCATTACAAGTTCATCAACTTCACTACTTACGACATTGGATTCTTGTTCAGATTGGCCAAAGACACGTTTCCCCGATAAATGCATAGAAACATAACCTTTTTCATCTTCTGGGAATGAGTAACCAAATAATTTTTCTATTTCATGAATAATATCATGAGCTATTTGGTACTCATTATCTTGTTTTAATGTTTCTAGGAGTTGCGATTCCATCACAATGGATTCACCAATCTTAACTCTTTCTAATGCGACAAATAAATGAATCACAAGATTATGGAAAACTAATTCACTGGTTTCATAGTGATAATGATTAAAGACTCGTAAGATGTTAGATCGAATTTCACTCAAAATAAATTGAGTTTCAAACTCTTCTTCATCAAGAAGTTGTTTTTCATTGTATACAACATTTGCGATGCATAATCTAAGATTTAATTCTTTACCAATAATCTTCATTCCATGATGGGGTCTTACATCCAAATGGAGTTGGAAGGGTTCTATTTTTTGTCGGAGTAATTGTAAATCGGTACTAAGTTGTGATTTCGAGATTTGAAGGCGATCACAGAGATCAATGGCCTTAATATAATCTTTCTCAAATAACATAATTTTTAATAAGAAAATAACTCGATTGGATTTATAAACTAAGGTATCTTCTTCAAAAGCGTACTCATGCCATTTATTGGCGATAAATGTACGAAACATTTCCATGTCGGTTACTTCAAAATGATAACCTAAGCCTGATTTAGAATCCACTCTACCACCATTCTTACTAAAAATAGTGTCTAGTGTTTTAAGTTCATTACGAATTGTTTTTGTGCTAACTGAAAGAAGCTGAGCTAATTTCTCGCCTGTAATATAGGTGTGATGTTCACTTAGAAGATCAAATATTTTCTTAATCCTAGTTTCTTTCATAAACTTCTTTCGTTATATTATGCATATTAAAATATTTATCCGACTTATTATAGTATAGAGTTTATTTTTAAACAAACAAGTCGTTTTGATTTGCAAAAATACCATAACCTTATGGAAAAAGTACAAATTGAAATAAAATCTATATTAGATAGAATAGGAAATAGGTTAATGACCAACAAAGTCTTAATTCAGATTAATGTTAGAAAGGCTAGGTGAAATGATGGATGATACTCGATATCAATTAGCCTTTCAAATCATCTTACATGCGGGTAATTCTAAGTCAAAATCAATGATAGCGATGAAGAAGGCAAGAGCAGGTGAGATGGATGAAGCGGTTGAACTTATCGCTTTAGCTCATGAAGATCTGAATCAAGCTCACTTAATTCAGACGACATTAAGTCAAGCAGAAATTTGTGGTGAACCAGTTGATATGAATATCATTATGGTTCATGCTCAAGATCATCTTGGGATGGCGATTGTGATGTCAGAAGTTGCCGAAGAGATTTTACACATTTATAAAACGTTTCGTTAAATCAATGTGAAATGGAGGAAGTATGGTCATCATCAAATTATTCTGTCAAGCTGGTATGTCTACTTCATTGTTGGTTCATAAAATGAATCAGTCGGCTCAAGCTCGTGGAATTTCTTGTTTTATCAAGGCGTACTCGGCCAATACACTTGAAAGAGAAGTTCCGTCAGCAGATGTGGTGTTATTAGGTCCACAACTTATTTACCTAATGTCAGATGCAAAGCGATTTGCGGATCCACTGAAAATTCCAGTTGCCATAATTCGAATGCAAGACTATGGCATGGTAAATGGAGCAGTTGTTTTGGATTATGCTTTAGAATTATTTCAAAAAAGGGATGGAAGTGTAGAAGATTAACTTATTTAAAGGAGAGGAGAACTCAATGAAAGAATATTTTAATGATAAAGTATTTCCTGCGGTTATGAATTTCGTAACCTCAAAGCCAATTACTGCAATTAAAGATGGAATGATTGCAACGATTTCTTTAACAGTTATTGGAGCGATTTTCTTACTATTAGCAAACTTCCCGTATGAACCAATTAAACAATTGTTCATTACGATCGGATTACAACAACACATGATGCAAGTATATCGTGCATCCTTCAACATTTTATCATTCGTTGCGGTGTTTGCGGTTGCGTTTCAATATGCAAAACACTCAGGTAAAGATGGGTTAGCAGCAGGTATCTTAGCAGAAGTTGTATTTTTTACTCTAATTCCTCATACACAAACAGTAAGTGGGGTTGCTGCAACAAGTCAAGAAGCTGTTAGTTTAGTTGCGTCAAACATTTTACCAATGTCTTATACCGGTTCTAAAGGTATGGTTTCAGCGTTAATTATTGGGGTAATCGTTGGAGCTGTTTATGATTTCTTCTTATCAAAAGGTTACACAGTAAAAATGCCTGAAGGTGTTCCACCAAATATTGCGAACTCATTTGCAGCATTAATACCTGGTGCAGTATTATTTACAGCAGCATTCTTAGTTAATGCATTCTTCGTGAATGTTATGGGGACTACTGCAGTTGACTGGATCTATAAAATGATTCAGACACCATTATCTGGATTTACAGATTCATTGCCTGGCGTTATTGTCTTCTCAACTATGGTTTCATTGTTGTGGTGGTTTGGTGTTCATGGAGCATCATTAGTTGGTGGTATTACAAGTGGTATTGTTACTGCTAATATGTTAGCGAATCAAGCTATCTTAGATGCTGGTTTACCATTGACTGCAGCTAACGGCGCAGTAGTTTATACAACTCAAGTCGATGCTATTTGGAGAATTACGGGTTCAGGTATTACATTCGGCATCGTAATTGCGATGTTATTGGCTAAATCAAAACAATTTAAGACTTTAGGGAAATTAGCGTTACCATCTTCATTCTTTAATATCAATGAACCAATTTTATTTGGTACACCAATTGTATTGAATCCATACTTATTGTTGCCATTTATCTACGTACCTGTTGTAGCAGCGGTTGGTAGTTACTTAGCAATTCAATTTGGTTTGGTTCCTTATTATGGTGGTATTACAGTTCCTTGGACAACTCCACCTATCATCAGTGGTCTCATTACTGGTGGATGGAGAGCCGCTTTACTTCAAGCAGTTATTATTGTTTGGTCAATTGTTGGTTATTATCCATTTATTAAGAAAATGGATGCTGAAAACGTTAAACTTGAGCAATCAAAAGAAGCAGAATCTAACTAATAAGCAAAAAAGCGCCTTAAATTTTAAGGCGCTTATCATTTTTTAAAGGAGAATAAAATGAGCCAATTTTCAAAAGGTTTTTTGCTCGGAGGAGCAACAGCAGATTTTCAATATGAAGGTGGATTTAGTGAAGGGGGCAAAGGTATTCTTTCACACGATTTTGTATCAAATGGGAGTGTAGACAGATATAGACAAATCACATTAAAACTTAAGGATGGTAGTTTAGGCACAGTAGATTGGAAATCATCATTACCAGATGGTGCAGAGGCATTCTTACATGAAGGAGCATACTATCCAAGTCACCAAGCCACTGATTTCTTCCATCATTGGAAAGAAGATATTTCATATATGAAAGAAATGGGTTTTAGTGTATATCGATTTTCCGTTAACTGGTCAAGAATTTATCCAACAGGCCTAGAGATTGAACCAAATGAATTTGGGTTATTATTCTATGAAGAAATAATAGATGAATTGCTTCTAAATTCAATTCAGCCACTCATTACGATTTGTCACGATGAAATACCATTTGAACTATGTAAAAATTATGATGGTTGGAGTAGTAGAATAACAATAGATTCTTATTTAAAATTTGCAAATACATTGTTTGATCGTTTTGGATCTAAAGTTAAATATTGGCTTACTTTTAATGAATTAAATGCTTTAAAAGGATATGCAATGTTAGGTACTCATAAAACAGATTATCAAACACATTATCAAGCGCTACATCACATGTTTGTGGCTAGTTCATTAGCAATCCGTGATGGACATAAGAAAATACCCGGTTCTCAATTTGGTGCGATGTTCGCAATGAGTGCTTTATACCCTGAGACATGTAATCCAAGAGATGTGTTTGCTTCTTACAAAAAAAGACGTGAATCATATTTCTTTATAGATGTCATGTCGAGAGGTGCATACCCAAATTATGCTCAAGAGATCTTTAGTCGTAAGAATGTTCAACTAAATATCATAGAAAATGATTTATCATTAATAAGAGAACATACATTAGATTTTGTTTCTATTAGTTACTATCGATCTGGAGTAGTTAATGAGAAATCTGATTTTGATATTATGGGTGGAGCTCCTAACCCATATTGTGAAAAAACTGATTGGGGTTGGGCAATAGATCCTTTAGGATTAAGGTATACTCTGAACGAATTATATGATCGTTATCAAAAACCACTATTCGTTGTAGAAAATGGTTTAGGGGTTGATGAAAAAATCGTTGATGGGCAGGTACATGATGATTATAGAATTAAGTATCTTAATGATCATCTTGTTTCAATAAAGGACGCAATAAATATTGATAATATACCTTGTATAGGTTATACCATGTGGGGACCAATTGATTTGGTTTCATTAAGTACTGGTGAAATGAAGAAGCGTTATGGGTTTGTATATGTGGATATGGATGATTTTGGTAATGGAAGTCTAAATCGAATAAAAAAGGATTCATTCTTTTGGTTTAAAGAGGTAACAAAATCGAATGGGGAAACCTTAAAATAATAAGGAGAAATTAACAATGATGAAATCACAATTTAAAGATAAATTTTTATGGGGAGGTGCAGTTGCGGCAAATCAACTTGAAGGTGCATGGTTAGAAGATGGTAAAGGCCCAAATGTAAGTGATGTTGTAGTGGGTATTCATAAAGATGGAAGATATCCGGCACTTAAGTGGAATGCAACAACGAATAAATGGGAAATATCATTAGACAAAAACAAAGTCTATCTAACTCATGATGGAATTGATTTCTATCATAGATATAAAGAAGATTTAGGCTATATGGCAGAAATGGGTTTTAATGCATTCCGAACAAGTATATCTTGGAGTCGTATTTTCCCTACTGGACTAGAAGATATTCCAAACGAAGCTGGTTTAAAATTCTATGATGATCTATTTGATGAAATGATTCGATTGGGTATGGAACCAGTTATTACTTTAAGTCATTACGAAACACCTCTACAACTTTTAATTGAGACAGGTGGATGGACAGATAAAGGTACGATTGAACGTTGGATGAAGTACGTAAATGTTGTGTTTAATCGTTATAAAACAAAGGTTAAATATTGGATGACCTTTAATGAAATAAATAATATTTATCGTATGCCATTTGCGGCAGGTGGAATCTTAGACATCAATCCTATCGATAAAAATGAACCAGTTGCGAACCTAAGTCAAAAAAGTATTAACCAAGCGATTCACTACATATTTATTGCAAATGCATTAACTGTTAAATTATGTAGAGAAATTAATCCAGACGCAAAGATTGGATGTATGTTATCTTTCTCATCTTGTGCAACTTATCCAAATACAACAAATCCAATAGATGTTATGGGGACACTTCAATATAGACACCAAAATTTATTTTTCAGTGATGTAATGTCGAATGGTGAATATCCTGGATATATGTTAAGGCAATGGCGAGAAAATGATTCCATGCCAGAAATGGTTCAAGAAGAATTAGATATTATCAAAGCATATACTGTGGATCATATTGCTTTAAGTTACTATCGTTCAGCGGTTTATAGTGCAGATGCCTCTATGACGCATGATACGGGAGGCGCAGCTGGCGTTAAGAATCCATATTTAAAATCATCTCCATTACCTTGGGCTTGGCCAATAGATCCAGTTGGATTGAGATATGTATTAAATGAATTGACTGATCGTTATCATAAGCCTTTATTCATAGTCGAAAATGGCATTGGTTTGGATGAAGTTCAAGGGCCAGATATGATTGATGACCAAGATCGAATTCAATATATCCAAGATCACTTGGTTCAAGTGAATGAGGCAATCGCAGATGGTTGTGATGTTATAGGTTATCTATATTGGGGTCCAATTGATGTCGTTTCTGCTGGAACAGGTGAAATGAGAAAGCGTTATGGTTTCGTCTATGTAGATCGTTTCAATGATGGAATGGGTACATTAGAGCGCAGAACGAAGAAATCATTTGAGTACTATAAAAATATTATCAAGAGTAATGGGGAGCACTTATTTAAAAGTCAGTAGTAATGAAGAAATTAAACTCAATCAAGCTTGTAGTTTCAGATCTTGATGGAACACTCTTAGACAAACAAGGAAAACTTAGTAATATAAATCGAGAAGCTATCATTAAGTTGAAAAAAAATAATATTCAATTTGGATTGGCAACAGGAAGACCTTATTTCTCAATAGAACCCTTTCTAGATTTATGGGGGATAAAAGAATATGTTGATGTAATTATTGCGAATAATGGATTAGAAGTATCGGTAAATTCAGGGCCTATGTTCATGTCGAACCTTATATCAAAAGAATTAGTATTTGATATTTTAGACCAATATAAAGAAATGCCTGGGAACTTTTGTTTATATTATGAAGGAAAACTCATCGGACAAAAGTTGGATGATTTCATGAACAGAGTCAGTAAAAAGAATAATATCGAAGCGTGTGTAGAAGATCTCTATACATTTATTAAACATGATGTGGAGAAATTATTGCTGGCTTGTGATCCAATGAATATGAAAACAATTGAAGAATTCTGTCTAAAGATGAATGATCCAAGATATAGAGGATTTAGATCGCAAGAACATTTATTTGAATTTATGGATATTCACGTAAATAAATGTGCTGGAATTCAAACCTATTGTGATTATGCTCAATTAAAGCTCGAGAATGTGATGGCTTTTGGTGATAATCTAAATGACTTAGAAATGATAGTTGGTTGTAAGGTTGGGGTTGTTATGGAGAATGGGGATGATTTCTTAAAGAGTAAAGCAGATTATATAGCATTGGATCATAATGAATCTGGTTTTGGGAAGTATGTTTTAGACTATTTCGAAATTTAATGATTAAGTTATAACCATTAAAAGAGGAAAGTTAGTGTCAATAATCGTATAATATAAGAGAGATTAGACTATGATTTCCAGTGTAAATCTTAAGTGTAAATCTTAAGTCAAGCTTATTGTTTACATTTCAATCTTAGAATGGTATAATCTTAAGCACGAGTAGATAAAAATTATTTACTCCTTGCCTGAAAAGGCCAATTGACCACAAGGAGGTGAACACATGAGAAATTATGAAATCATGTACATCGTCAAGGCTTCATTAGAAGAAGCTGCACGTCAAGAGCTTGTCACAAGCTTACACGCACTATTAACAGTAGAAGGCGGATCAGTTAAGCATGTTGATGAGTGGGGACTTCGCGAATTTGCGTACCCAATCGATGATATGACGAAGGGTTATTACAGTGTTATTAAGGTTGAAGCTACACCAGCAGCGGTGAAAGAATTCGATCGTCTAGCACGCATTAACACAAATGTTGTACGTTTCTTAGTATTAAACTTAGACGAAAAGTAAAAAGGGGAAATTATGATTAACCGTGTTGTATTGGTAGGCAATCTTACAAGAGATCCTCAATACTTTAAGACCCAATCCGGAATATCCTATGCACGCTTTACTGTTGCAGTAAATCGTAAATATGGACAGAACGAAGAAACTTCATTTATTAGTTGTATTGCTTGGCGTCAGACAGCTGACTTCTTAAATCAATATGCTAAAAAAGGAAATACTGTGGGTGTTGAAGGTCATATTACAACGGGAAGTTATGATGATAAAACTACAGGCAAGAAAGTCTATACGACGGATGTGACTGCAGATAATGTCCAACTTATCGGATCTCGCAATTCTAGCGAAACACAACAAACATATCAACAAGCACCGAAGTCCACAGGTTACTTTGCGGATAACGATGTTTCTGATGATGATTTCAACACAGGACCATTACTAGATATTTCTAGCGATGATCTTCCATTTTAGCGAAAGGAGCGTCTCATGGCATTCAAAAAACAAAGAGTAGCACGTAAAAAAGTATGTTACTTCACAAAAAACAATATCACTGTCATTGACTATAAAGATTTAGAATTATTAAAACGTTTTATTTCTTCTAATGGCAAGATTATACCAAGACGTGTAACTGGCACAGCAGCTAAGTACCAACGTTTATTAGCAACTGCAGTTAAACGTGCACGTCAAATGGCTTTACTACCTTACGTAGCCGACTAAAAACTATAACCTCCACACTGTCGGTGGAGGTTTATCTTTATATATGAAAAAACAAGTACGAACAATCACTGAAGGATCCATGATGTTAGCCATCATAGGATTATTCCTATTTTTAAATTTACAGTTTGCAGGAATCCTACAAACCTATTTTATTATCTTTATACCTTTACCCATTCTTATTTATACAATACGTTATGGATTTAAAAGTGGATTAGTTGTGAGTTTTGGGGCTGTGTTTCTATCCATCATGCTAGGTAATATCATTACTCTATTTTATATTGGTGGAGGATTATTGGTTGGATTAGCGTATGGTTATGGTGTTAATTCAAACAAAAGTAATGATTGGTTATTATTTGTTTCAACACTTATTAATGCGATTAGTCTGTTTGTTGAGACGTATGTATTAGCCGCATTTATTGGATATGATTTATATAAAGATACAGAAGCACTGATTGAATCCTTAAAAGGAATAGAGGGTTTAGTTCTACCTGATAATTTTATGGCACAAGTACTTGCGATCACTCCAATTATTTTATTGTTAACAGGATTCTTACAAGCACTCATGACACATCTTTTATCTGTTACACTTTTAAAACGATTAAATATAGTAGTTCGAAAAATGAAACCTCTACAACATATTCAATTACCAAAGTGGTTAGGGTTTATTGCGTTACTGGGTTTATTTAGTAGCACGATCTTATATCAATCTGGTGATCAGAATCTTCAAATCGTAGCTTCATTAATATTATTTGTATCTGCTCTTATCATTATTGGAGATGCATTTATCCTAATCGCAATCTATGGTAAAAGAACGAATCGTAAATATCTTCCAACTTTTGCGATGTTAGCACTTATACTCTTGCCAACGGTTCTAATCTATGGTTTTATTGGTTTAGGACTTCTTGATTGTTTTACGGATATTCGTAAGAGAATTGAATTAATCACACTATAAATATGCTTAATCAATATAAAAAGGTAAAACGTCTTGTATGGTTAGTTTTAATCATAGAAGTTATCGCTTTAATTACCAGTCACACATTATTTAGACTGCCTTTTTCTATTGTCGATGGATTCTTTGTGATCGTGAATATCGTATTACTCATTGTGTTTATGGAATATTCAGAGGAATATCATAACGAAAGAATTCTTACTATATCTAAAATATTAGGTAAAGATTCACAAGAAGCATTTATTTTTGGAGAATTAGGCTTATTAACAATTGATCACAATTATGAGATTACTTGGATCAGTGAGTTATTACATAAACGAATGTATGATGTCATAGGCCAAAAGATTATGAATTGGTTACCAGAAACCAAGTTATTATTTAATAACGAAGCAGATATGGTTCAAGTTACGATTAATGATCATATCTATCAAATTCGACGTAAAGAAAATGGACAGACATTATTCTTTAAGGATGTGACTGATTTAACCATTACTAAGATGGCTAGTGATGATAAACAAATTGTTTTAGGACTTATTCATTTTGATAATTATGATGAAACGACTCAGTACGAAGAAGAACAAAGAATTTCATTAATTGATAGTAAGATTCGTCAATCGGTCTATAATTGGGCAAATGAACGTGGAATATTTATCAAACGTTTAAGAAATAATCGAATGTTGTTAGTATTGAATGAGTTGTTATTTAAGCAGATGATGGACGAACAATTTTCAATATTAAAGAATATACGTGAAGCATCAAGCCAATTGGATGTGGCGATAACACTGTCTATGGCGTTTGCGAGAGGTTCATTAGAGTTTCCTGAGTTAGAGGAAATGGTAAATGGAGCGCTTGCGCTTGCACAAAGTCGTGGTGGTGATCAGGTTGCGATTAAGTCGTATGGTGAAGATGTTGTATATATGGGTGGTAGTAGTGAAGCGGTTGAGAAACGTAGTAAAGTACGTGCTCGAGTGATTGCTCAAACATTAAAAGAATTAATTGTGAATGCTGGGAATGTTATTATTCTTGGACATAGAGATATGGACTTTGATTGTTTCGGGTCTGCATTAGTACTTAGTAAGATAATACATTCTTATCATGTTCCAGTATCAATTATTATGCATGGTGCATTAGAGAATAAACTATCTATGGCGTATGCCAAAGAGAGAGATAGTTTTGATAAAGATCATCATTTTATAAAAGAACATGAAACATATGCATTAATCAATGATAAAACGTTGTTAATTATGGTAGATCATCATTTAGCTTCACAATCATCCTTACCTCAAATTCTTGAGAAAGTTAAGAAGATTGTAGTTATTGATCATCATCGTAGAAATCAAGACTTTAGTTTCAATCCAATTTTAGTTTATATGGAAACAGCCGCATCAAGTACAACAGAAATGGTAACAGAATTAATACCTTATCAACAAAATAGTGTTGAGTTAACGGAGAATGAGTCTAATTTTGCGTTAACTGGTATATTAATCGATACGAATCGTTTCCGTACTCGAACCGGTAGTCGTACATTTGAAGTATCTGCCTTATTAAAACAGTTTGGAGCAGATCCGAGTGTGTGTGATAATTACTTAAAAGATAATTATCAAGAATTCATACTTAAAACAAAATTAATGCAAAGCTTAAGAAGATATAAGAAAGGTATTGTGGTTGCGTCTATGCAAGATGATACAATTCTTGATCGTGCTTTAATCTCTCAAGTCGCAAATAGTCTACTTGTTATTAAAGATATAGAAGCATCTTTCGTCGTATCAAAAATTAGTGAAAAAACAGTGGGTATTTCTGCTCGTTCGAACGGGAATATTAATGTTCATGTTATAATGGAAAAAATGAGTGGAGGCGGTCACTTTACCGCAGCTGCATTACAAAGAGATAACACCAGTGTTGAACAAGTACTTGTTGAATTAGAACTTGTTATTGAACAATGGTTAGCACAAGAGGATGAACAATGAAGGTAATATTACTTGAAGATGTAAAGAATGTTGGTAAAAAAGGAAATATTTTAGAAGTAGCGGATGGTTATGCACGTAATTTCTTGATTCGTAATAAACTTGCTGTTGCGGCTACTGAACAAAGTAAATTAATTCTTGAACAACAAAAACAACAAAAGATTGAACAAGAAAAAGAAGATATTCGTAATGCGGAGGCATTAAAGCTTAAATTATCTGAATTAACCTTAGTCTTTCCAGTAAAGACTGGTGAAAATGGTAAAGTATTCGGATCTGTAAGTTCTAAACAAATTGCGGAAGAATTACTTAAGAAACATAAATTAACTATTGATAAACGCAAGATTTTAGATGAAGGACCATTTAACACAGTAGGATTCTACAATGTTAAGATTGAACTTCACAAACAAGTAATTGCGACAATAAAAATTCAACTAAAAGCACAATAAACCTATGAATCAAACATTACCGAATAGTACAGAAGCTGAACAAGCCTTAATTTCTAGTATGTTGTCGTATCCGAATAGCGTACAGACTGCAATTGAACTCGGTTTACATGCCGATGATTTTTACGTGGAAGCTCATAAACGTATTTATGGGGTAATGATGACGATGTTTGAAGAAGGAAAACCAATTGATCCTCCTTCATTATTAGCAAGATTAAATGATTTGAAGATGTTAAATGCAGTAGGTGGAATGAGTTTTATTTTAGAACTATCCGATACTTCTGTTTCATCTGCGAATACAAAATACTATGTTGAGTTAATTCAAGATAAAGCGTATTTACGTAATCTTATTATTACAGCTCAACAAATTGCTCAAGATGGTTATGATACATCCGTCAGTTTGGATGATGTCATGGACAAGGCAGAGAAACAATTATTGAATGTAACACGTACACGTCGCACTTCTGAGTTTAGAGCAGCACGTGATGTTGTAAAAGATGTATTAGATAACATCCAAAAAATGAGTACACAGCACAGCAGTGTAACAGGTACAACTAGTGGATTTAGAGCACTCGATCGTATGACGAATGGTTTCCAACGTGGAGATTTGATTATCCTTGCGGCTCGTCCATCTATGGGTAAGACTGCATTTGCGTTGAACATTGGTTTAAATGCAGCTCAGATTACTAAACAAGCGGTTGCTATCTTTTCATTGGAAATGCCAGCTGAACAGTTAATCACACGTATGTTATCAGTTAAATCTAGAATTACGGGTTCGATTCTTAGAACGGGTCAATTAAATTCAAATAATGAATGGAATGCCTTAAATGAAGCTGCAGCTGATTTAAGACAAACTAAGATCTATATCGATGACACACCAACTATTCGTGTCGCAGAAATCTTTTCAAAATGTCGAAAACTTCAAACTGAACACCCGTTGGGTTTAATTGTAATTGACTATATTCAATTAATTACAAGTAGTTCTAAGAGCAGTGGTGAAAATCGTCAACAAGAAGTATCAGAAATCTCGCGTGGATTAAAAGCATTAGCGCGTGAGTTGAATGTTCCTGTAATCGCATTATCTCAGTTGTCTCGAAGTGTTGAACAACGTGCTGATAAACGTCCTCAACTTTCAGACTTACGTGAATCTGGTGCACTTGAACAGGATGCCGATTTGGTTATTTTCTTATATCGTCATGCCTATTATGAAAAGGATGAAGAAAGACCTTCTACTGAAAAAACAGAAGTTCTAATCTCTAAACATCGTAATGGACCTATTGGTCAAGTTGAGTTAGCGTTTGAATCTAATATCAACGCATTCTATAATTTCTCTGAAAGTACAACTCAAGGAGGATCTTAATGCGTAAGATTTTACCTATACTTTTCTCACTCATTATCGCTATTGGGATTGTTTCGTTAAATGAAACAATTGAATATAACACATATGCCAATTTGAATCTTGATGTAGTTCAAGAAGATTCAATTATTCCTCAAACGATATTATCCATTAATACAACCTATACAAAAGTTCAAAAGGTATACCAGAAGGAACAACTTATAGGTGTTTTAAGTGATGATGCGGATACTGAATCATTTTTAGAGAGTGTTTATTTAAGTCGATACCAAGCAGATTTTCCGAATACAAAGTTAGGATTTGGGGAAGATATCTTTATATCTGAAGTAGAGACTAATTTTATCTATGAAAATCAAGATGAAGCGATCTTTAACTATTTATCGAATCAAGATTTGTTTTCTGTTGAAGCAGATAAGATTCAATTCTCGAATGGAGCCTTTATTTATGTTAAGAGTATTGAACTCTTTGAACAGGCAAAAGATTTATATTTACAAAATTTTATATCTAAAGCAGCAATTGACTTAATTCGTGTTAATAAACTACCAGCACCATTATCAACTTATGG
>JAJZTY010000088.1 GCA_021847325.1 Bacillota bacterium | reverse complement strand
AATCTTATTTTACTTGAATTATATTCAAGTTACAAGTTCTACTTGAAAATAATTCAAGTATCTTTTATACTAAGAGTAAGAATATGGACTTCAAAGAAAAAATCAAAACATATCGTAAAGATCGAGGACTATCCCAACAAGATATTGCGGATTACTTCGGTTATAAATCATTTACGACCATACAGAAATGGGAGGATGGTTCTTCTACTCCACCTGCTAAGACATTAAAGCGTTTAGCAGAGTTTTTTGGTGTAAGTGTAGAGGATTTAATAACAGAGAGTGAAAAGATTGCGATTCCTATCCTAGGGACGGTTCGAGGGGGCTTATTACGCTTAGCTCAAGATGAATGGTTGGGCCAAGAACTCGTTCCAGTTGAAGAGAGCTTAGGGGGAGAGTATTTCTATCTTGAAGTCATTGGCGATTCGATGATTAATGCACGAATTTATCCAGGTGATTTAGTTTATGTTAAACGTCAACCGATTGTAGAGTCTGGAACTATCGCAGTAGTATTAGTAGGGGATGAAGCTACTCTAAAGCGTGTATATTATAAAGATAATGGAATCGTATTACATCCAGAGAATCCTAAGTATGAGGATATGATTTATACTCAAGAAGATATCGAAGAGAAAAACATCCAAGTCATTGGAGAAGTCATACATAGTAAAATACGGTTTAAGTAAAAGAGATCTAGGCGATCTCTTTTGATTATGGTTCTAATTGATTAATTCTTTCTTCAACTACTTTTATTATTTCTACAAGTTCATCAAAACTTGGATATGTATTAAAAAACATACGTGACATTAATGTGTAGTCCTTTTCAATAACACTTAAAAGTGATTGATCTGGTACTAATTTAAAATGGCCTGGTATAGCTAGTTCAAGGTGGAAATCACTTTTATAGTAAAAGACTTCATTAAACAGTAAAACATCATGTCTTAAGAATTTATCTTCTAAAGCTTCCTCAAAATATTCAGAAGAATAAAACATTGCAATATCATAATAATGTCTTGCATATCGATTTGGAAATCGTGAATCCACACGGTAATTAGTCTTATGTAAAATAATAATTTTCTCCCAAAAAGTGCGTTTAGCAAGAGTTGATGTGATTTTGAAATCACGACTGTTAAACATAGATGGAAAGTAGCTAGATGCGTATGTATTAATACTAATTTTCTCAGTAGGTGACCAAGCAGATAAAGCGCCTATCTCTAGTCTTACTTCATTTAATAATGAAACTTCATCAAATATTTTTGGATAGGCAAAACATATTGTATCTCCGTTTTCTAAATACAAAGAAAATGGTTCATCTATTAATGAAGAAAAATCATTTAAGATTTTAGGCAGAATTTCTTGATTAAGAAATTGATTTGATTTAGCTAAGATATCACGTTTAAGTTTATTCTTCTGATTCTGACTAAGACTTACGTCTAACTTTAAACTTTTGAATCCGAGTAAGTCCCAATCGAGCACAAGATCAATATCTTCTGAAAATCGATTTATGATTCGATAACACTTAGATAAACTTGTACCTCCTTTGAATGCAAGTGAATCTTTCCATGGTGAATCATTAAATAAGTAGTCGAGTACGAAACAAACCCAAAAATCTTTTTCAATAATACCTTCACTTAATGATAATTGATTAGAGACAATCGTAAACATATCTTTACGATCGTCATAAGATATGGGTTTAAAGTGTTTCATAATTATTTAAGTTGAACTTTTGAGTAAATTCAGAAATCCAACGAGTTGAGTTAGAAGCTAAATCAATTAACTCCTGTACTTCACTTGTATTAAAGCGAGGTAGAAAAGTATGGATATTAATCTCATTTATACTATCTTTTCCTAATGTTCTAAATGCTTGAAATGCAATCGCAACTTTCTTATGTTTAGTCATTAATTCATTGATACGATACGTATGTTTAAAAATAATTTTTCTATTATTAACCATATATTTCTTATTTGGACCAGAAGAAGCGAATACGAGTTGATTACTGACTTGAGTCGAAAGTCCTAAACTGTTTAGAGCCATTTCTTCAGTTGGTACAACTATCCAATTATTATTACGTGCTATGGTTTCAGCTGCTTCAAGAAGAGTTGGATTAATGAAGGAATTTAAATTAGCGTTAAACTTAGGTTTTTGATACATTCCTCGACTATATCTAATTAGGATGTTTTGATCAATAAGTCGATTTAAGTAAACATGAATCGCTGCACTATTTTCAATTGATTTAAAGTCTGATGCGATAAAAAGAGTTCCATCTGGTGCTGAGTTAATGATTGATTTAATTTGTTCTGTTTTATTGATTGATTTTTTCATATGTTATAAAAAGTATATATTATTTATAACATTTTTTCAATGTTAATGATAAAAAAAGAAATCTGATTGATTTCTTTAATTAGTATGCTTATTTCTAGAATAAGTATATAAATTTAAACTACTATAGTAGAGTGAGAATAGGAATAATCCAATTGGATATAGACTTCCAAACATATCATTTCTTAATCCTTCTTGATATAAAACATACAGAATGATTAACATTGATATGAGTGCGATAAATCGAGCATATGGATGTTTATAGGATGTAGATAAACATAATGTAATAAACAACAATCCAAATAATATCGTATAAAAGTTAATAGACACATTATCGGTAAATCCTGGAATTAGCCATAGTATAAATGGAATTAGAGATAATAGTAGTATTTTTCTAACAACGTTTTTTAACATAGTTCCCCCGAAATGTGATGTTTACTTTATAAAGTCTTTAATAATTTGAATATACTCATCCGGATGAACTTGACTCAATTCACCATGACCATAGTTTGAAAGTATCTTTAATTGACTATTCTTAAGTTTAGAATGTAATAGATTTGCGGATTTCTTCATGATTCCAATTTCTTTTTGACCGACTAAGATTAAAACGGGGTGATTAATCGAATCCAATGGTTTACATTCATATGTCCCATTACTAATACTCATATTTATGAGTGATTCACGAGACATAAGAATACTATCACGATAATAGTTTTCGAAATGATCTTCATTTATGAATAAAGTTTTAGCTTGTAGTTTCGCAAACCATCGTTGTTTAATCAAGCCATACATGAGTTTATAAGTAGGTCCTATGAGGGCTTTTGTGCCTGGTATTGGAAGAACTAACGCACTTTCTAATATCGTATATTGAGTAATACTTGGTTTTTTAGAGATAACTTCTAAGGCGATTTGTGCCCCAATCGATAAACCAGCTAACAAATGGATTGAACCATAGTTTGATTCAATGATATCGATTAAATGATTGGCAGAATCTTCTATACTTGTAAATGTCTCTTGATACGCTTCTCTGTGTCCTTCAATGATTGGACAAAGAATATGATAATCATCCATGAGTAAATCGATGACTGATTGATACGACCACCATGATAGACCACCACCATGCAGTAAACAAATAATAGGTTTTGCTGGATTTCCAAATGATTTTATGATCATAATTAAACTCCTTAATGAATTCATTCTAACACAAAAAAAGCGAACATTATGTCCGCTTAAAGTGCTTCAATATTTTCTCTGATATCTTGTGTCATCACACCTCCGTGATAACAAATCAATCGTTCAATCTCAAAGTTTAAAAACTTCTTCATGGATTGATACGCCTTATCGTTATCTAAAGTATAACGAGGATTTGCAGTTTCTAGTTTACCATGTTCAATCACCATCGCATCACCTGTAATCATGGTCCTGGTCGGTTTATGATAGACAGAGATATGACCAGGCATATGACCTGGAGTCGATACAATTGTAATTCCACCACACCAAGGATAATCCGTATCTGGTTCTAATATACCATCGATATTAGATGGCGTAATGGATTCTAACTTCTTATGGAAAGCCATAGCTTGTTCCTTCTGGTTATCTTGAAGGGTAGGGTAAATGGATTCAGCTTGGACAAGTCTCAGGGATCGTTTAGATCCATTAATATACTCAGACTCGACTTGTGTCGCATAGACTTGTACATGTGGATACTTTTCTTTGAGTTCTGCGAGTGATCCATAATGATCATAATCATGATGTGTAATAATGATTTTAGTTAGTTTGTTTAAAGATAATCCATTCCATCGTAAAGCATCTTGTAATAGATCAATGGAATTTGGATTACCACAATCCACTAAGATAAGATCATTATCATCCCATAAGACAGAGACATTTAAAATATTAGGGGATTCCGTTTTAGAATAATTAAGCGGTAAATGGGTACAATGTGTCATACTTAATCTCCTTGTTTATAATTTAAAATACGATTGAGAAAATCGTTGAACTTATAAAATGTACTAGGTCTAAATTCTGTGCCTTTTAATTGGATTGAGTTTCTAAAATAACCCGGTGAATCAATATCAATCGTCCATTCATCCCCGTTATCCTCTTTCCAATATTCGATACCACATTCTTTAAATGCTTCTTTAAACTCTAAAAGATAAGGTATTTCTTTTTCTACATATTTCGCATGTAAGACTAAATGATCTAAATGGAAATAGATGGTTATCTGTGTATCTTTTGACGTATAAGTTAATGCCTTAATATGATTTAAAAACTCTTCTGTACAATGCGCATCAAAACGTGTATCACACTCTAGACAATAGTGTGCTTGCATGAGTCCCTGAATAGCACAGCCTCCATGTAAGATTTGACCATTTTCAATCTTATGAATCATTTCTTCATCAGGAGTACCATATTCTACGGGTAAAATCGTGTTTGATCCGCAATTGACACAGTTAATTTTTTGCATAATTTTTGATGAGTGTTATGAGGGTATCGATGTCTTCTCGAGTAATCCAATAATGGGTCACAAATCGATATCCGTTATAATTTGGATTTATTTTAACATTATGTTTAAGCAAATACTCTTCAAATGCTTTAAAGTCGAAACTAGGATCGATTACATCAAAGAACACCATATTAATATGGATGTCTTCTAATTTAACGCTAAATAAACCTGTTTTCTGTAATTCATTCGCAAGATATAAAGCATTTTGATGATCTTCTTCTAAGCGAAGGGTCATTTCATTTAAGGCAATAATTCCTGCCGCAGCTAAGATACCTGCTTGACGCATTCCTCCACCCAAGAGTTTACGATTCTTACGAGCACGTTCGATAAATTCACGTGATCCTGCAATCATTGACCCAACGGGTGCACATAAGCCTTTAGAAAGACAAAACATAACACTATCGGTATATTGAGTGATTTCTTTAGGATCACATTTGAGATAAGTGGCCGCATTGAATAAACGTGCACCATCTAAGTGAACGTTGATATGATGTTTTTTCGCGATATCATAGTTCTCTTTCATGAGCGATAAAGGCATAACTTTCCCATTGGACAATGCATTTTCCATACTTAATACAGTCGTTTGAGGTTCATGGATATCGTTTGAACGAATCGCTTTTTTAAAATCACTTGGTAAAATGAAATCATCAGGATGTGAAATGGTTCTTAAGTTAGCTTGTGATAAGACCGCAACCGATCCCACTTCATGAATCACAATGTGATTATTCGCACCTGTAACGATTTCATCACCACGTTTGGTATGTGTCATTAAACACAATTGATTGCCCATCGTACCACTTGGCACAAATAATGCGGCTTCTTTACCTACCAGCTTTGCGGCAAGTTGTTCAAGTTCTATCACTGTAGGATCATCTTGATAAACATCATCGCCTACAATTGCGTTGGCCATCGCTTGTCTCATTTTTTCCGTAGGTTGTGTGACAGTATCACTTCTTAAATCAATTGTTTTCATATTTAACCTCTTTTTTATTGATTATACACTATCCAAAATAATGAAAACTTTATTTTTTTGTAAAATTTGGTACAATTGTTAGGTTAAAAGGAAATGTAACATGTTAGAACTATTGACCCATAAATTATTTTTAAGTAGTATTACAATTCTTATTAGTTTAGTTGTGACGATTTATCTAGCGCGTAAATATAAATTAAGTCAGTACCAAATCCTGATCTATATCTTACTCGTCTTATTCTGGTCTGCGATCAATCTTATTCGTGCTTATCGTAAAGCGTATGCGGGTGGAGCACTGGATGCGGGTGGTTTAGCGATGGATGGCATTATGGCTGCGAATATTGCGGCAGCGTATGGTTTAATCTCAATCTTTGTTCGCTTACCGATTTTTGCCTTCTCTGATTTCTTTAAATCACGTAAGTTTTTTATCGCATTAGCGCTTGTGTTTATCATTGTTTCATCTGTTATGGTTTATTACAATCCAAACTATGATACGTTAATGTTTTCATCGCTTGCCTTAGGTTTAGGCGCAAGTATGTTAAGTTTATTCAATGTCTTATTCTCTGAAACGTTTAGCGCAAAACAAGCGATTATGTCTGTTTCTATTTTATCGGTTGCGCCACTTTTGGCAGAGTTCTTAGTTGCGCCGATTCAGTATATCTTTACTGCCACAAAACCGAATAATTATCCTGGTATGTGGTTAACCAGTGCTGTGATTGGACTTGTCGCATTAGTGTTCTTGTTCTTTGTGAAGGATAATAAGGATAATGTAAGAAACTTTAGTGTAGATAAGTTTAAACGTGCTCTAAGCAATCCTTGGTTTATCAGTGTTGCCTTATTAGGGGTTGTCGTATCCTTTATTCGTTTCTCTACCAGTGGATCGAATTTAATTAGCTTTGTCCGTATGGAAGGGATTGATATGCATCCTCTTATGGTTGCGTATATTGATGTTGGTTATGCCGTTGCCCAATTATTTGGGGGTGTTATGGTTGGCTTATCCCTTAAGCGCTTGATTGGCGTTAAGAAGAGTCTTATCCTTGGATTAGCTGTAAGCGCAATCTTTACATTAGTCTTATCTTTCTCTACAAACTCTTGGTTGATCTTCTTAATTACACCGCTAAGTGGATTAGGGTATGGTATTACGTATAATATTCTGCTTGGGTTGGCGATGCAGCCATTTGAAAAAGATATGCGTGAAATTACCATGGGTATTTATCAAACATTCTTTGCGGTGGGTATCTTCTATGGGGATAAGATTTACGCTTTACTCATTCAATTATTACCACAAACATTAACGGGTTTAGAATTGTCCCAAATGGTCTTTATGTTAATTACAGGATTAAGTGTTGTTACACTTGTCTTTATTCAATTGGTATTTAATAAGAAACATCAAACATTCTTCGAGGATTAAAATGAAAACATTTTTGCATACTGAGAATTTAAACGTTCTCAAACAGTGGAAGGATAAGAATTGGGAATGTATCCTTACAGAACCTAAATTTTCTTATCGTCATCCACATATTCAATCAGAAACAGATTTTATAACGTTTT
>JAJZTY010000087.1 GCA_021847325.1 Bacillota bacterium | reverse complement strand
CATTCTCCTCAGCCCATTGAATACTTTTTTTATTTTCTAGTGATAATTCATGTTTACTATTTAATAATGTACCATCTACATCAATCGCAATTAATTTAATCATTTCTTTCTTTCTAACGAAGGATTTGTTGACCAGATGCCAAATAAATCTCGTACCACTCTTCAAGTTCCAGATTTATTTGTAACGCATTTATCGCATTTTGTAAACGAGAAATTTTTTGAGTACCACTAATAACCATTCCCTTAACAGGATGTTTGAGTAACCATGCATAAACAATGGTATCCGTACTCGTATGATGTTTTTTCGCGATTCTTTCCAAAACTAAGCGAAGATTAACAATATTTTCATCATTCGATGTAAAGATATTCCCTCCATTTAGAGGTGACCAATACATCGGGTGAACATGATATTTTTGAAGTAAATCAAGCATTCCTGAATTGAAATGCTCAAACTGTAATGGTGATACTTCTATTTGATTGGTCACACATTTAAAATTACTCAAAGTATGAAACGCATCAAACTTGAATGGATCATAATTACATACACCATAAGATTTAATACAACCTTCTTCAATGAGTTCATCAAATGCTTTAACCGCATCCATATGATTAAAGAATGGATCTTCTCTATGAATTAGATACACATCAATGTAGTTCGTGTTTAACTTCTTTAAACTAGAATAACACGATGATTTAATCTTATCGTATGTTGTTTCATAATGTTTTATTGTATAAGGTTTATTAGGATTAAGTTTATTAATCCCAGTCTTTGTAATAATTTGAATCTTAGATCTAAAATCAGGTTCAAGTGCTAATGCTTGACCTAAAAGAATTTCACTTTGATAGTTGCCATAAATCTCAGCTGTGTCAAAACTTGTAACCCCTAGACTCACGCATTCTTTCATAAAATCAAGCAATTCTTGTGGACTAACATTCCAAGTATGTAATCGCCAAAATCCTTGTACAATTCGTGATAAACTAACTTCATTATTCAATTGAATGGTTTCCATAATCCTCCTTATGAAAAAAGTGTACTTTCGTACACTTATTTTTATTTCTTTGTAAGATACTTACGAATATCAATCGCAACCGCCATAACGATAACGGTCCCAATCGCAACATATTGCAAGTCTGGTGTAACACCTAAGAACTGTAAACTTGTCTTCAACATTTCAAAGATTAATACCCCAGAAACGATACCTTGAACGGTCCCAACACCACCTGCAGTACTAACACCACCAATGGTACAAGCCGCAATCGCTTCAAGTTCATAACCAATACCATAGTTCGCTGTCGCACCACCCGATTTAGCGGCTAATAAGAAACCAGCTAATCCATAGAATAAACCAGCTAATACATAAACACGAATCTTAGTCCAAACTACGTTAACACCCGCAACTTCAGCCGCAGCTTCGTTACCACCAATCGCATAGATGTATTTACCAAACTTAGTTTGATTGAGTAAGAACCACATAATAGCCATCATTACTAACGCTATGATAATAAGGATAGGAACTGGTCCAATACGACCTGATGCAAGATAGGTATAATCTGTTTTTAAACCACCAATTGGTTGAGATTTTGTGTAAATCAAAGACAAACCATATACGATACTTTGCATACCAAGTGTCGCAATAAATGGTGGAACATGTAAGAATGAGATAACTAAACCGTTAATTAAACCCAATAATGCGGTTACAGTTAACGCTAATAACAGAATACCAACAACAGGCATATCACCTAGTTCAGGGAAGAACTTAGCCGCATAATCTGGTCTTTGTAATAAAGTACCACCGATAACAGCCCCAACCCCAACAATACGCCCAGCGGATAAGTCTGTACCACGTGTAATTAAGGCACCACTCACCCCTAAGGCAATAATGATACGGATTGACGCATTCATCATGATATTGGTCAAGTTATTAGGAGATAAGAAAACAGGTCTTAAAATCGATACAACCACTAAAATCGTTAATAGAATGACATACATCGCATTATCGATCAAGGTTGTTTTAATATCACTCTTTTTGAATAAATTTAATACTTTGTTCATTTTCATACTCCTTACATGTACTTCGTAGCCAATTCCATGATTTTTTCTTGGTTGGCTTCTTCTTTATCTAATATGCCACTTAAACGACCTTCACACATAACCATGATTCGATCACTGACCCCTAATAATTCAGGCATTTCAGAACTAATCATGATAATCGTTTTACCTTGTTTCGCTAAATCAATCATAATACTGTAGATTTCATATTTAGCACCAACATCGATACCACGGGTTGGTTCATCTAAGATAAACACATCAGGCTCAACGGCTAACCAACGAGAGATAATAACTTTCTGTTGGTTACCACCGGATAAGGAAGATATTCTTGTCTTTGTATTCGGTGTTTTAATTCTTAATTTTTTAATATTATCTTCTGCTAATTTATTTAATTTACGATTATTAAGTTTGAAATGATAATCCACAAAATCACTTAAACTAGCAACTGCCACATTATCTCTTACCGATAAGACGCCGAAGATACCATTACCACGACGATCTTCAGTCACTAAGGCAATACCTTTCGCAATCGCATCACGTGGACTCTTAATATTAAGTTTACGTCCATGTAGGCTTATTTCACCTTTTTCAACGGCTCTTAATCCAAATATACCTTCGACAAGCTCAGTTCTTTGAGCACCAACTAATCCACCGATACCAAGGATTTCCCCTTTTCTTACATCGAAACTTACGTTTCTAAATGAACGATGGTTGGTAGAAGTGAAGTCTTTGACTTGTAACGATACATCACCAGGCACATTTGTTTTAGGTGGATATAAATTGGTTAATTCACGTCCAACCATATTCTTAATAATCTTATCCATGGTCAATTCTTTTGATTGCCAAGTCCCAATGTACTTACCATCACGCATAATGGTAACTTCATCAGAGATACGTAATATTTCTTCCATTTTGTGGGAAATATAAATAATGGAAACACCTAAATTACGTAGATTATTAATAATTTCAAATAATTGTTCTACTTCTTGAAGGGTTAAGGATGAAGTTGGTTCATCCATAATAATAACTTTTGATTCATAGGATATCGCCTTTGCGATTTCTATGGATTGAATTTGCGAAACAGATAATTCTTTTAAAGCTGTATTTGGATTAACTTTAAGATGAACTTTCTTAAGCAATTCAAGCGATTTAGTTCGCATGAGTTTATGATCCACAATTGAGAATAATCCTAAGATTTTCTTGCTTGGATAACGGCCGACCCATAGATTTTCAGAAATACTGCGATATGGAATTGGTTGTAATTCTTGATGAATCATCGAGATACCAGCATTCAGAGCATCTTTAGGATTATGAAAATGAACTGGCTTACCATCGAATAATATCTCACCTGCATCAAGTGAATAAATACCAAAAAGACATTTCATTAGTGTTGACTTACCAGCTCCATTCTCACCCATAAGTGCATGAACGGTACCACGTCTTACATGAAACGAAACGTCATCAAGTGCTTTAACTCCAGGGAAACTTTTACTGATATGATTCATGGCTAATATAATATCAAGATGCTGCATAGTAACCTCTTTCTAATTAGAATAGGAAATCAAGTGTTGTCACTTGATTTCCTAAAACGATCTTATTGTTAAATACTATTGGAAGTCTTTATAGTTTTCAGGAGTAACTTTTACGTAAGGAACCCAGTATTCTTTTTCAAGAGTTTCACCAGCTAATAAAGCAAGAGCTTTGTCAACTGAAGTATGAGCTTGACCTACGGAATCATTTAATACTGTACCGGATAAATCACCAGCAGCAATTGCATCTAGTGCAGGAGCAGTAGCATCAACACCGATTACAGGAACAACCATACCAGCAGCTTTTAGAGCTTCGATAGCACCTAAAGCCATGTCATCGTTATTACCAAATACAACTTCAATCTTGTCACCGAATTGTGCAATCGCAGCAGCAGTCTTTTCTTGACCTAATACGCGATCCCAGTTTCCACGTTCTTCGAATAATTTTTCAACTTTAATGCCTTCTGCTTCAACTTTTTTAATGGAGTATTCAGTACGTAATGCAGCATCTTGGTGGATTTCTTGTCCCATCAACATAACATATTGCATAACGCCGTCGCCATTTTTGTCTACGCCACCAGCATTCCATAAATCAACAGCGATTTCACCTTGGTAGGTACCTGAATCTTCAGCTTTAGCACCAACATAAGTGATCTTATCCCATAACTTCATATCATCAGCAGATGGTTGACGGTTAATGAATACTGTAGGGATGTCAGCAGCTTTAACTTTTTCGATAATTGTGCTAGCAGCAGTTAAATCGACTAAGTTAACGATTAATACATCATAAGCTTGAGCAATAAAGTTATCGATTTGCTCAGTTTGAGTTGCTTGGTCGTTCTTACCATCAGTGATAGAAACTTCGTAAGTAACTTCATCGGAATTCATACCAGTTAAGTATGCTTCCATTTCTGTACGATAGTTAGTCATGAAAGTATCATCAAATTTGTAAATTGCGATACCAACTTTGACAGTCTTTGGTCCAGTTTCTTCAGGAGTTGATGAACAACCTGTGAAGCTACCGAGGACCAACGCGATAAGAGCAAACAATACTAATAATTTCTTCATTATATTCCTCCTATGTGTTTTCCACACTTCAAATTATAGGAGTGAAAGCACTTACAATACATTGAATAATTGATAAGTTTTTTATAAAATTTTACACTCTAGGAATGATTCTTATTCCTCTAAGCTCAATTTTTGATAGTTTATCCACAAATATTTGCCATCCGTTATTGTATATGGAAAATTTTCTAATGACTTTCCTTTAAGTAACCAATCCGCTAATTGAACTAAACAATCGGCCATACTCTCTGAATCATTCTTAATCGTTCCATAGAGATACCCTTGTTTAATACTTTCAATCGATACTTCTAATCCATCAATTCCAACAACCGGTAACCAAGGCTCAATACTTCGATCAATCACCCCATCTTGGTTTAAATCATCAAAGAACTTATACGTCTTGAGTGTTTCAATTGCGCCAAGTGCCATCGCATCATTATTGGATATGAGTATTTCTATCTTATCTCCGTATAAAGGGATAAGTTCTTCCATTTGTGTTTGGGCTGTTTCTTTATCCCAATTTGCACTACTGATATCAAGTACTTCGATTTGATACTTTGACTCTGTCAATGTCTCAATAACATACTTAGTACGTGCTTCCGCATCTTGATGGCCTTGTTCACCTTTTAATATAACTGCTTGGATAATTCCATCTTGATTCTTATCATACTCATTTAAATTCTTAGGATCATTCCCAAATAAATCCATAATTAAACTCGCTTGTAGTTGTGCTGATTGAACCGCATCTGCCCCAACATAATAGACTTTATCGTAGAGTGCTAAATCTTCAGGTAAAGGTTCACGATTAAAGAAAATAATTGTAGAATCATTTTGTTTTGCTTTTTCAATAATCGCATAGACACTTAATCGATCAACTGGATTAATCATTAATACCGGATAGTCTTTATTCATAAATGGATCAATTTGATCATTTTGGATAATCTGTGAGTTCTGTGAGTTAAAAGAACGTATCAAATAATCCATGGGTTGAGCAGCTAACCGTATATTTGATTCAAACTCGGCCATATACGCATCACTGTTATCATAGATGAATACAGGTACTGTAATAATCTGTGTTTCACATGCACTAAGTAAAAGAGTGAGCAATAATGCGATTATCTTTTTCATAGTTCTCCCTCCGTACTAAATGGCATCTTCATAATAACCTTTGTGTATTCATCGAGTTCACTCTCGATGGTTAAATCCGCTTCATCACCATAATAGAGTTTTAAGCGTTGGTAAACATTCTTTAATCCTAGACTAGAGGATTGTTTATCCGATTGAATCATCTCATGGATTTCTTTTATTCTTTCTTGACTTATACCATAGCCTTCATTAAAGACTTCGATATACGTAAATCCATCCTTATGATACGCCTTAATCAATATAGTAGTGAACGCTTCATCTGGTTGTATACCATGTAAGATCGCATTCTCAACCAACGGTTGAAGCGATAGCTTAATCACTTTATGATGTAATATCTCTTCATCAATCTCAAAATCAAATTTAAACGCATTGCGATAACGTATCTGTTGAATAACTAAGTAATTACGAATATGTTCAATTTCATCTTTGAGTTCAACTAAGTTCATCTCACTGGAAATACTCATTCTAAAGAATTTGGATAAGGCAATAATGGCCAACTCGACATCCTTATTTCGATTATTCTCACTTAATGCCACAATAGAATCCAAGGTATTGTATAAGAAGTGTGGATTGATTTGATTCTGTAACGCTATAAAATGAGTTTTACGTTTCTCATTCTGTTCATTTAAAACCTTAATCATTAACTCCTTAACTTTATCCGACATATTATTGAAGGCATCCGCTAATAATAGAACTTCTTTCTGACCTTCCACATGAACACGTGTATCAAAATCCCCTTGTTCAATTAAGGTAATATGTTTCTTCAACTTATTCATAGGATTCGTAATACGACGTGAGAAGATATAGGAAGTGATTGCGACCGCAATCAAGGTACCTAGGAAGATAAAGATCATTTGAACTAAGATTTCAGTCTTCATCGTTACGATTTCATTCACGTTAATAAATGTCGCAATCTTCCAACGAGTATCTTTAATCGTATTTACATTCACATACATATTTAAATCATTTAGATTAACCAGTTTTCCACCTAATACAATACTTTGCGCAATCATCGCACTATCACAGATTCGACTTGTACATTCAGAATTGGATGAATAAATTAAACCATTGGTTTGATCGGTAATGATGATATGCCCCGATTCACCTAAATTGGTTTGTGCAGCTAATGTTTTAAAGTTACTGGTATTAATATCAATCATTAATACGCCATTCATCGTTTCATTATTCTTGATATATTGAACAAATTTTGAAATAGTCACTACTTCATCAGTCCCATTTAATACGATGTTCTCAGTATGCAATCCACTAAAGTGATGAATATCTACCATTTGAATCGCTTGTTTAAACCAATCAATATCCGCAATTCGAGGATTAATTCCACTACTAATACTACTGGATACCACTTGACCATACTCATTGAGTAACGCAACACTTCGAATATTCTTCTCAATATTGGTTGTGGCTAAAAAGAGACGATTTAATTCATCCACATTATTCTCTTTGGTGTATTCCACAATATAACCTTGTAGAGAGTTAGAGATGTCAATCACATTACTAAGATAATTCTCATAGTTCATGATGACTTGTTTATTAATTTCTTTAGAGGTTGATTCGATTAACTTAT
>JAJZTY010000086.1 GCA_021847325.1 Bacillota bacterium | reverse complement strand
TACAGTATTTGGTGTATTTGATACAGAAATCGATTTCTCTAAGGGTGGATTAGACAATGTTTACGGTATCATCTATAAAGCAAACGAAGCTTCTTTCTTAGGTGGTTACTTAGCTGCTAAATTATCACAAACTGGCGTTATCTCATTCTTAGGTGGTATGGATATTCCTGTAATCAGTGACTTCTTAGTTGGTTATATCCAAGGTGCTCAATTAGCTAATCCTGATGTTAAAGTAGCAATTACTTACGCTGGTAGCTGGTCTGATTCTGCTAAGGGTAAAGAATTAGCATTAACTATGTTTAACAATCAAAATGCAGACGTTATCTTTAACGTAGCTGGTGGTACTGGTATTGGTGGTATCGAAGCTTCCGTTGAAACTGGTAAATGGTCTCTAGGTGTTGACTCTGACCAAGCTATGATCTATGACGCAGCTGGTAAGACTGACTTCGCAAATGCGATCGTTTCTTCTGTATTGAAGAATGTTGACTACTCATTATACCGTGCAATCAGCTTATACCGTGAAGGTAAATTAGCTGTTGGTACAAATGAAACTTTAGGTATTGTTGAAGGTGGTGTTGGTTTAGCTGATAACAAATACTTCCAAGCAAACGTTTCTGAAGAAATTCGTAATGAAATCAAAGCTTTAGAAGAAAAAGTCACTGCTGGTGAAATCGAAGTTATGAGTGCTTATGGCAAAACAACCGAAGAAATCACTGCTATTCGTGATGCTGTTAAACCTTAATATTTAAAAAAACTAAAAACTGAAAGTGAGCACTGATTCGTTCAGTGCTTACTTTACTATTATGGAGGATTACCATGTCTAATAATGTCGTCCTAGAGATGAAGAATATTACTAAAATTTATCCTAATGGTGTAATCGCTAATAAAGATGCGAATTTATCGGTTAGGGAATCAGAAATCCATGCGTTATTGGGTGAGAATGGTGCTGGTAAAACAACCTTAATGAAGATTCTATTTGGTATTGAACACTATACATCGGGTGAAATACTTTTAAATGGAAAACCTATTAAGGTAACAAGTCCACTTGAAGCAATTGATCTAGGAATTGGAATGGTTCATCAACACTTTATGCTCGATGAACGTTTAACAGTTACTGAAAATATCATTTTAGGCATGGAACCTAAAAAAGGTCTAAGTCTTGATTATAAGAAAGCTACTGAGATGGTTAAAGAAGTCTCTGAGAAATATAATTTCAAGGTTGATCCAAATAAACTTGTTATGGATTTATCAGTAGGTAAGAAGCAAAAAGTGGAAATCTTAAAAGCTTTAATCCGTGGTGCTAAAATCCTGATTTTGGATGAACCTACCGCCGTATTAACACCACAAGAAACATCTGAACTCTTCGAACAACTTGAAACACTTAAGAAACAAGGTCATTCAATTGTCTTCATTTCTCATAAATTAAATGAAGTAAAAGAAATTTGTGATCGTGCAACAGTAATGCGATTGGGTGTTTATCAAGGGACATACAATATCGAAGATGTGACAGTTAAAGACTTGTCTCGTTTAATGATTGGTCGCGATGTCGTTCGTTCTATTGAGAAGAAGACTCAGAACTTAGGGGATGTTGTCTTGAAAGTGGATAACTTAAAAGTTATTAACGATGAAGGCAAGATTGTGGTGAATGATGTAAACTTTGCGGTACGTCAAGGACAAATCTTGGGTATTGCAGGGGTTGAAGGAAATGGTCAAAGAGAACTTATTGACTGTATTACAGGGTTAGAGACAACGTTCGTAGGAAAAGTTTCTCTACATGGTTTAGAGGATAAACAAGAGTTTAGTGTTAAAAATTTACGTTTGAATGGAATGAATCATATTCCAGAAGATCGATTAGTCTATGGTGTATCGTCTGAGGCAAGCATTCAAGATAATATAATTTCAAATCGATATGATCAAGCTGATTTAAATAAAGGAATATTCCAAGATCGTAAAGCCATTACTACCTTATCCAATGAATTAATCAAACAATATCAAGTCAAAACTGATAGTAAAGATACTTTGGTAAGAATGTTATCGGGTGGTAATATGCAAAAAGTTGTTGCGGCACGTGAAATGAGTACAGATATGAAAATACTCATCGCGGACCAACCAACACGTGGTATCGATGTTGGGACTGCGGCATTTATTCACGATAAGATTGTAGAGTTAAGAGATAAAGGGGTAGCTGTCTTACTTGTCTCTGCGGATATCAATGAAGTTATGGATGTATCCGATAGCTTAATCGTAATGTATGAAGGAAAGATAGCGGCTTACTTTGATAGTATTAAAGATTTATCTCAAGAAACCTTGGGTGAATATATGTTAGGAATTAAGAAAATGTCTGAAGAAGAAATACGAGGTGCCACCGTATGACATGGTTCAAGAAAAAACCAGATGCTAAAAGGGATGTCATCAAAGAAATATCGAATATAGAGAAACGATTTGAAGTATTTAGAATTGGGATCGCATTACTCATTTCGATGGTTCTAATTATTTTAGTTATTGCATTAATATCAGATGATCCACTTGGCGCAATACGTGAATTATTATTGGGTCCACTACAATCACTTCGCCGTATTGGGAATGTTATTGAATTAATGATTCCATTAACCTTTACAGGTTTAGCGATTACGATGGTATTTAAAACAAATCGATTTAACTTAGCAGCTGAAGGTGCCTTCTATATGGCAACAATGGTTGCGGTATTAGTCGCATTAAATTCACCATTTCCACCTGTTATTACGATTATTCTAGGTTTATTAGCTGGATTTATTGTAGGTGGTTTGTTAGGTTTAATTCCTGCTTTAATTAATCTTAAGTTTGGCGCAAATGAACTTGTCGTTTCTTTGATGCAAAACTATATTGTTGCGTTCTTTGTTCAATACTTATTAAACTATGTTGTTCGTGATCCTAATTCATATGCAATTCAATCCTATGCGCTTCCAGAAAGTGTAAGTCTATTTAGATTTATTCCTGGGACACGTATCCACGTTGGATTAATCTTAATGGCAGTTGTCGTTGTGGTTGCGTATATTATTCTATATCGTACAAAATGGGGTTATGTTTTACGCGTTACTGGTTTGAATGAAAAATTTGCGAAGTACAGTGGTGTAAAAGTAGCGTTCGTTATTATTATTGCTCAAGTATTAGGTACTGCTATTGCTGGTTTAGGTGGTGCGGTTGAAATGTATGGTATCTATAATACCTTTAAATTTGCGGCAAGTCCTGGTTATGGTTGGGATGGTATTATCGTCGCAACACTTGCGAAGCTTAATCCTGCATTTGTGCCACTTGCGGCGTTGTTTATTGCTTATATTCGTGTAGGTGCTGACATCTTGAATCGTTCTACGAACATTCCTCCAGAAATTGTATCAATCGTACAAGCAATCATTATTCTATTCATCGCTGCTAAAGCCTTTATGAAAGCTGCGAAAGAGAAGAAGATTGTTGAGAAGTCACGTGAAGTGGCTAGTGAGGGGGCAAACTAACATGGAACTATTTTCAATATTTCTAAATCCAGGTTTCTGGTTCTCACTCATTCGTTCGAGTACTCCGCTTATTTTTGCAGGGATGGCCGCATTGATTGCGTCTCGTTCTGGTATTACGAATATGGCAATTGAAGGTAGTATGACCTTAGGGGCATTAGCGGCTGTTGTCGCATCTTGGTATTTCCAAAATGCATGGCTTGGTTTATTAGCAGCTGTTCTTGTTGGAATTACGATTGCCTTGTTCTTAGCTTATTTCAAATTAAAAATGATGGCTGATGAAATTCTTGTCGCTATTGCGCTTAACCTCTTTGCGACAGGTGCTTCAATTTTTATCCTCTTCTTATTAACTGGGGATAAGAGTAATTCGTCTGCTCTTAATAGTTTAGTTTTACCAACTGTTTCCTTTGCGTTTTTAAACAATATTCCATTTATTGGACAGGTTATTAATGGTCAAAACATATTAGTATATGTAGCGTTCATTAGTACCTTTATCTTAAATTACTTCTTGTTTAAAACACCAATGGGATTACGTATTCGATCTGTTGGTGGAAACGAACATGCGGCTGAATCTGTTGGGGTTTATGTCCATAAGACTAAGTACATTGGACTAGCTATCTCTGGTATGTTTGCTGGATTAGGTGGTGCATTTATGTCACTTGGTTATATGTCACTCTTCACACGTGGTATGGTCGCGGGTCGTGGATTTATTGCGATTGCGGCTGCGAATGTAGGGGGTCGTTCTCCAATTCCAACCATGTTCTCAGCGATGTTATTTGGTTTCTTTGATAACCTCGGAAATAACCTCCAACAGTTCAAAGTTATCAATGAGTTTGTCTTCATGATTCCGTATATTGCGACAATCATAATGTTTGCGTTCTCTTCTTACCGTCGTATGACTGAAAAGAAACGCTTAAATAAGAAGATATTAGCTTCTCAAAAAGCAGAGTAAAGGGTTAATACCCTTTCTTTATGAATGGAGTCCTATGAAATATAAAATACCTCTTGTCATTGATTGTGATCCTGGTATCGATGATTCTTTTGCCTTAGTCTACAGTCACTTAGTGGATTGTTTCGATATTAAGGCGGTCTTCAGTGTAGCAGGTAATGTACCAATTGAAATGACAACATTGAATTCTGAATATATCTTATCTGAATTGGATTTAAATGTTCCTATTTATCGTGGTGCAGATGGTCCACTTATTGGTGAACCCATTATTGCGAAGTATGCGCATGGTTCAAATGGTTTAGGTGGTTATCAGTTTGATGTGAACACTAAATTTCATGCAAGTCATGAGAATCCAACCGATGCGTATTATAAATTACTATCAAGTTTAGATGAACCGATTATTATTGCGGCAATTGGGCCTCTTACGAATCTTGCGAAGTTATTTATGGCTTATCCTGATGTTAATCAATACATTAAGGCAATCTATGTCATGGGTGGTGGAATTGTGAAGGGGAATTATACCGCAAGTGCAGAGTTTAATATTGCGGCAGATCCTCTTGCGGCTCAAATCGTGATTAATTCAGGAGTTAAACAATACTTTGTTCCTTTAGATACGACAACTGCGTATGGGTTTAATCGTGATTTTATGCTTAAGTTAAAGGATTCAAAGAATGAATCAAGTAGACTACTTTATAAGATTATTGATGCGAAAGAGAATCTAGATCATTCACCTCGTTCAGTTTTCTATCTTCATGATCTCATCACAATCATTTCCATTCATCATCCCGAGTGGTTTGAGATGATAGATGTACATATCGCAGTTGAATTAAATGGTACCCATACGACAGGTATGACAATATTTGATTTGCGTGGTGAACGTGCACAGAAACCGAATGCGGTATATGTTGCGCATCCTAAGTTTGATGAAATACAGGCACATGTCTTAGAGGTGTTACTATGATTGAAAAAATTCCATGTATTATCGATACCGATCCTGGTGTTGATGATGCGTTTGCGATATTATATGCCGCAAAACATCCAAAACTTGAGTTATTAGCGATTACAACGGTATTTGGAAATGTTGGATTAGAATACACATCACGTAATGCACAACTTTTAGCTGGTTATATTTCTAAGCCAATTCCAGTTGGATTAGGACATAAACAAGCTTTAGTTGTACGCAAAGACGATGCAGGAGTTACACATGGATCCGATGGTTTTGGTGGACGATATGATACGTATAAAGAACACGCTAGTACTAGACCACTCCATCCTAACTCTGTTCAACTCTTAAAAGAGACTCTACAAAAATCTTCAGAATCAGTTGTATTATTCCCGATTGGGCCTCTTACAAATATTGCGAGTTTATTATTAGCTTATCCAGAACTTAAACCAAAGATTCGTTGCATAAGCTTAATGGGAGGAGGATTCCATCATGGTAATCGTACTTCTATTGCGGAATTCAATATCTTATCGGATCCAGAGGCAGCACGAATTGTGTTTGAAAGTGGATGTCCTATCGTAATGGCTGGTTTAGATATTACGGATCAAGCCAGTATCAATCAAACCGAATTAAATCGTATTTTAGAAATCGGTCAAAAAGAGAGTCAATTACTCTATGAGATACTCGATTTATACTCAAGTCATGATCGTAGTTTACATGATCCAATTGCGGTTATGGCCATATCTGATCCTGAGTTATTTGAATTTGTGAATGTACATGTGGATGTGGAAACTGGTGGTCATTTCGCGACTGGCGCAACCATCCCTGATTTTAGAAAAAAATCCAACCAAAGTTTAAGTCAAGTAAAGGTTGCGATGAAGCTTGAACATTCAAGTTTTATGGACCGTTTGATTGAAATATTAAGAAAAGACGCATAATGATCAATCAAGCTAGGACAATACAGTTTTGTGTTGTCCTTTCTTACAAGTATGAAAGGATCCTATGAATACTGACAAAAGAGTATTAAATCACTGTACTCTCCTTGATGAAGAGGGAGATTTCCACTTTAATAAAACGTTGATCATTTCGAATGGAATCATCGAACGAATTACGGATGAATTCTTTGAAGGAGAAGATTGTTCAGGACTTATTATTTCACCTGGTTTAGTGAATTGTCATACTCATGCCGCAATGAATATTTTCAAAGGTATTGCGGAAGATGTTCATATCGATGCTTGGTTTAATGAAGAAATTTGGCCCTATGAAAGTAAGATGGAAGAGAATGATGTAAGAGTTGGGACTAAACTCGCAATTGCGGAAATGTTAAATAATGGTGTTACTGCATATGCCGATCATTACTTTAGTCCTCAATCGATTATCGACGCGGTAAATGAAACGCATATTAAAGCGGATATTGCGATTACCTTATTCAGTCAATTTCCAGGGTATGAGGAACAATTAAAACAAGCAGTTAATCTAATACAGAATAATAAACATGAGAAAATTCATTTAAGACTTGGTCCACATTCACCTTATACCTGTTCAATTGAATCATTGTATGAAATGAGTGAATGGGCAAAGAAATTGAATTGTGGGTTACATCTGCATGTATCTGAAACACAGAGACAAGTCGATGATAGTTTGAATCTTCATCAAAAAACACCACTACAAGTTGTTTATGAAACAGGTTGTTTAGAGGTTCCTTGTATTATTGGACATGGATTGTACATACATCCTAATGAAAAGAAATACTTAAGTAAGGATACACTCATCGCATTGAGTCCTAAGACCTATCAGAAACTAGCAATGGGAACTGGATACTTATGGGATAACCTAGATGATATCCACTATGGTATTGGGACTGACGGGGCCGCATCCAGTAATACTTTATCTCCTATTGAACAAGCTCGTACATTAGCACTTTTGCATAAACATGAGAAAAATGATTCAACAGTGTCGAATGTTAAATCTATCTGGAAGTTATTGATGAATGGACATAAAGCATTACCATTCAATAGTGGACAATTAAAAGTTGGATATAGTGCTGATTTAGT
>JAJZTY010000085.1 GCA_021847325.1 Bacillota bacterium | reverse complement strand
CGATGAATTCAAACCTAACGCAGTATAGTACTTATAATCATCCGTTGAGTTCTCAGAAGGAATGAAAATGATTGGTTTTAATGACGCAAAGTTAGACATTTCAGGGAATGATGCGTTTATAGAGTCTAAGTAAGCCAATGTGTTTGTATATAAACTATTGATTAGAATACTACTTTCAATATAATCATTTTCATCTGATTTACTTGTTTTAATTTTTATATAACCTAATGTTTCAGGCTGTAAATCATAAATAGATCTTGAGGATAGGTTTTCAAAGTCTTTCTCATATGCTTGACTAAACAATTCTAAATCAAAGTTTTTGACATTGAAGTTACTTGTGACAGGTGTGAACGCATTTTGAAGACTTACTGTATTTAAGAACTTATATCGATCTCTTAATGCGACATTTGGCGCATAAGCTCTTAATAGTCCTTTGTTATACATTAATTCTTTTAAACTTGATGTCCATTCATATGGAATATTATATGAACGTGATACGACACTACCAGACTCTAAAGTATAAGTAAATCGAATGGTGAGAGAACTTCCATAATAAGGGCTTAGTGAATAGCCTAATTCTTCATATGAAGGTACATAACCATCAACAGATTCAATTCTCTCTATCAAAGAAGAGTCATACATGTAAATACCACGATTGGAATAATCAATCCACTTGTATTCGTTCAGAATAATCTTATGCATATTCTGAACAATCTCTATACCTTTTTCATCTTCGATAAGGTATGCAAATAAATCACTATTATAGTAATCTGTGTAATTAATCTCAACTCGAGGAATAATAACACTATTGTAGTCATCCAATCTTAATTCAACCGACTTAATACTATCTACTTCAGGAACTCGAGTAATATATCCAAATCCTTTAGAGAATAATCCAAACAACAATAATCCAAATCCAACAACCGCAATTATTAAATACCTTAACATCGCTTTATATAAATTCTTAAAGCTACGTTGTGAAATGGTATCCATGACTAAATAAATCACACCGGTAAAGAAGAATGGGAAGATGAAGTTTAATGGATTAAAGAAGTTTTGTTCAATGGATTCATTAATACTATAGAATCCTGCATACATCAAGAAGACTAATACAACTGATACAAATGCGCTAATAGTAGTGAAGAAGTATGGGTTTGTGAATGGAGATTCTGCTTTATCATGACGACGAATCTTATAGAAGTATCGACTTGCGATGAGTAATACAACGGAGATCACTAACCAATACAATCCATTCAAAATGGAACTATCCCATAATCGCGTACTAACTTCGAATAAATTCTCAAATAAAGACCAGATAGGGAAGATTAATCCAATATATCGTGCAATGTAATCTCCGTTAAACCCAAGTAATACGATTGCACTAAATGCGGTATACGCAGCGTAAGTTAAAATCGGTAAGAAATTAAGAACCATGCCATACAATAAACCATCAACACTGGTCCCTGTATGCATGAGCGTAAACACAATAATCGAGAAGATTGCGGACACAATCATTAAACTCGTAATCCATGTCACAAGAATATCAATGAGTGTAAATTCTGAAGATAACACAACTAATCCACCCGCAAACCATGCGACTGTAAATGGCACAACCATGATAATAAATGCCGCAATCACATTGATAATCAGTAAATCACTGCGCTTGATGGGTAATGCGTGATAGGTATCCAAATGTTTCTTACTATTCATATACCCTAAGGTAAGAAAAGGAATGGATATCGCAGACACAATTAGTAGGATTAACGCAAATACTTGTCCTACTCCACGTACATCATTGATATAGATGTTTGGATTAATCAGTTGTAAGGTTAAAAGTAGAACAGGATATAGGACAATCATGCCTAATCCCATTAACATCATAAATCGTCTATTTCGTTTAATTAGAAATCGTAAATAATCGAGGTTATTGCTTAATCTAAATTGATGTGCCATAGCCATTTGCCTCCATTTCATACACAAAGACTTCTTCCATTGTGATAGGAATTTCCTCGCATAAGACAGGTTGTGTATCCTTAATACGTTTCATCTTATCGTCTAACTCGCCTTTAAGCACAAGCATATATACATTCCCACGCTTATCAAAGTACATTGGATCTAAATCATGCAAGACTTTATCATCAATTGGATTGGTATAAGCTAATTGAATCTTATGGTATTGATTACGTATACTTTCAATCTCATCTTGAATGGTAATCGTATGATTGTTTAATAACGCAATACGATCACAGATATCTTCTAATTCTCTTAAGTTATGAGATGAGATAATAACAGTCATATCACGATTGAGTAGTTCATTCGCAATAATTCGTTTTAGATTTAATCGCATAACAGGATCTAATCCATCAAACGCTTCATCGAGGAGTAGAATATCTGGACTACAGGATAGAGCTAAGATAATACTAGCTTGTCTCTTCATACCTTTAGAGAAATCATTAATCTTATCCGTTTCACTTAATCCGAATTTCTTTAATAATGAATAATACATAGAGTCATTAAAGCTCGGATAAAACAATTCATAGAACTGTCTCATTTCTTTAATCGATGATTGAGGTAAAAAGAAAGGATCATCTGATACAAACAAGATGTGTTTCTTAATACTTGGATTGTCATACACATCGACACCATTGACCAATACAGTGCCTTCATCTGCTTTTAGTACACCAGAAATAATTCGTAATAATGTACTTTTACCTGCACCATTTGGTCCAACAAGTCCATAGATGGATGCTTTAGGCACATCCCAATTGATGTGTTCTAAGACCTGTTTATCATCGAAGTGTTTATTAATATTCTTTAGATTAATCATAGTTTGACTCCTTTAAGGATAATTTGGTTAATCATAATACAATACTTTCTTTCTTTAATTGTGGGAAATTCAAGATAAACTGTGAGCCTTGATTCATTTCACTTTCCACAATAATATGACCTTTATGTAACGTCACAATGGATTTAACCATTGCGAGGCCTAATCCAATTCCATCTTTATTCGATTTCTCACATCGATAATAGGGTTCAAAGATCTTATCAATCTTCTCATTAGGTATCCCTATTCCATTATCTAAGATACGGATTGAATAGTTCGATGGGCATGCTTCACATTGTATTTCAACTTTACCACCGGTTTGATTGTATTTTATCGCATTCTCAACTAGGTTATAAAGACAACGATACATTAAGACAGAGTTTCCATAACTAATCGGATTTTGATTAATAGAATAACTGAGTTTGATGTTTTTTCGTTTCGCGATCACATCTAAGTCTTCTATCACATCTTGAATGATTTCTTCAATATTTAGGATTTCATTTAGATTTGATTTATCTTGATTCGTTTCTAATAACGTATCCAATAAATCGCTCATCTTACCAACCGTTCTTTCAATGACTTTTAGAGTGGATTGATAATCTTCTAAAGTGATTGTGTCTTGTTGGTTTAAGACATCTATTTGAGTTTTAATCACAGCTAATGGTGTTTTTAGCTCATGGGCAACACTCTTAGATTTATTCATGATGACCACCACTAAAAACACGATTAAGAATCTCTTCGATTCGTGATTTCTGAATACCTAATTGATATAAGATATTTAAATCTTTCTCAACTTCCTCTAGCTTAATGGATACAAGATTATTATCGCCATCCCGTTTCTTCACAAATGACCCTTTCCCTTGAAGTGAATAGATGTATCCATTCATCTCAAGTTCAGTATAGGCCTTCACAACGGTATTTGGATTAATGCCTAAATCGTTCGCTAAATTACGAACGCCAGGTAATTGTTGATCAGGAACTAAAGCACCACACGCAATTTGCGCTAGGATTTGTTCGATGATTTGTTGATAAATCGGTGTGCGACTGAGTGAACTTAGACTTATCATAGGATCTCCTTAATGTACTACTGTACTATTATAGTAGTACATTTAATTAAACTATGCAAGTATTTCACATCTCTAATATAAAATATGGGGTATTAAGTTAGGATTAAGGAATCTAGTTTAAAGAAAATAATTACATTCTTGATTTAAGATAGAATAATTATTTGATTATATTACGAAAAATAGTAGAATTCTACCGAAATTCGTTATTCAAATAAACTTAAATGTGTTATATGTTATAATAAAGACGAAAAATAGTAGAATTCTACCAAAATTCGTTATTGGAGGATATGTGGAAATTAAAAGAGAAACTTATTTAAATCGATTAATTGAAAGAAAAGATAATGGTCAGATTAAAGTTATCACTGGTATTAGACGATCTGGTAAATCATATTTATTATTTGAATTATATTACTCTTATTTAATATCGGTTGGTGTAAACCCTAACAATATAATAAGAATTGCGTTAGATATTGAAGAGAATGAAGAACTACTAGAACGAAAGAAACTAAATGAAGTTATAAAATCAAAAATTACAGAAAGCAATTCAAAGTATTATATTATGCTTGATGAAATTCAATTAGTAGAGGGATTTGAAAAAGTCTTAAATAGTTTAAACAGAAATAGCAATCTAGATATATATGTAACAGGAAGTAACTCAAAATTCTTATCTTCTGATATTTTGACGGAATTTAGAGGAAGAGGCGATGAAATAAGGGTATATCCTCTTAGTTTCCTGGAGTATTCTTCAGCATTTCAAGGTGATGTTGATGAGGCATGGAAAGAATACTACACATATGGTGGATTACCATTAATACTAAATTTAAAATCAGATTATGCTAAATCTAAATACTTAAAAGATTTATTTGAAAATACATATATAAAAGATGTTATTGATCGAAATAATATACAGAGAGATACAGTTCTAGATGCAATTATCGATATTTTAGCTTCTTCAACGGGGTCATTAACTAATCCATTGAATATTGCGAATACATTTAATAGTAAAGGTCATAAAAACACTACAGATAAAACGATTAATTTGTATATTAATTATTTACATGATGCATTCTTAATTGAAAAAGCAATTAGATATGATGTAAAAGGTAAAAAATATATTGGTTCACCCTACAAATATTATTTTACTGATATAGGGCTTAGGAATGCTCGATTGAATTTTAGGCAACAAGATGAGAATCATATTATGGAGAATTTAATATATAACGAACTTTTAATTAGAGGGTACAATGTTGATGTTGGAGTGGTTGAAGTAGTTGAAAAAGACAAGAATCATCAAAGTATTAAAAAGAAATATGAAATAGACTTTGTTTGTAATATGCAAAGTAAAAGATATTATATTCAGTCAGCATTTGATATGCCTACAAAGGAAAAAATTGAACAAGAGCAGTTATCTTTGAAATATACAAATGATTCCTTTAAGAAAATAATTATTGTAAAGGATAAAATAAAGCCTTGGCATAATGAAAACGGTATATTAATAATCGGTTTGATGGATTTTTTTCTAAATCATAATAGCTTAGATTTTTAAGTAAACACGATTTAAAATATATGTGTTGTAAATCATGAATGGTTTTGTTAAAATACGAGACATAGTTTAGTTACTTCATAGTAAGTAATAAAACAGTAAAGAGGACGTTTTATGACAAAAGGACAAATTGAATCGAAAATTAGCGAAGCGATAAGTAAGTTTGAAATAGAACAAATGGGAAGAGGTCCTGAAAAGATTCGTTCTATTATTTTTCAAGATATGATTGTAATACGAATCAAAGGATTTTTAAGTAACTCAGAAAAAAGTTTAGCTCAAAATAAAGAAGGTGTTGATCTCATTAAAAAGGTCAGAACGGCTTTATTTGAGAATGCACGTATAAATCTAGAAGACGCAATTAAATCAGTGATACCTGTGAATGTGATTAGTACATACTCTGATGTAAGTACGAAAACAGGTGAGAAGGTCATTGTGATTATTGTAGACCAAGATATTGAAGAGTTGATTAAGAAGTAATCGGAAGACAAATCAAAAGGTTATAACCAGTTGAATGTAAGCCAATAGAAACAGATGTTTTTATTGGCTTTTTTATTTACAACTATGAGGAAAAAATTATGAGAAAAATACCAACCAGTCTAGCAACCCAACACCCAGATAATGCGGATCGTTATATTACGGTCCAACAAGAACCCGAAGAAGCATTCCATAGTTTGAGTTCACAATCAAAAGGTGGGTTAGGCATCGAAGAAATCATGATTGATTTCGAAGGGAAGTTAACTCCCTATCATCAAACATCTCAAATTACCTTAGGGCTAATTCAAAGAGGATTAATACCTGGTAGAGATATTTTCGTAACGCCTCGTATTCCAAATGCGAAGAAAGAGCCTATTTTTAGACAACTTATGAGTATTATGTCATTAGTAGAAACCAATATTTTAGCGTATAAAGAAATGCAGGATATTGCGATTACGGAGACAATTGTCCCAATGATAGAGTCTGGGAGTGAAGTTATCCAAATTCAAGAGCGTATTAATTCTGTGATTGAATTAGGAAACAAGAATTATGATATTCAATTCCCAATGAATAGTATTCGTGTGATTCCTTTGATTGAGAGTGTTCCTGCACTTGTTAATGTGGATTCTATATTAGAAGAATATGCTAGAGATTTAATGAATAAAGGAGTCGAGTTACAGGATTTAAGACTTATGTTTGCTCGATCTGATTCTGCTATGTCTTATGGTATGGTTTCATCTGTATTAGCTGTTGTGATAGCGATTGATCATTCATTAAAGTGGGGTAAATTAAATAATGTGAATGTTGCGCCAATTTTGGGTTGTGGTTCACTCCCATTTAGAGGGCATTTGACACTTGAGAATATTGATTCCATGTATTCAACCTACGCAGGAATTAAGACCTATACAATTCAATCGGGACTTCGTTATGATCATGGAGATAGTAAGACTAAAAAAGTGGTAAATAGTTTAAAGGATAATATACATGTTGATTTAAAGAGACATTTTAGTTTATCAGACATTGAACAAATGAAAGAGTATATTGGAATTTTTACCCAGTATTATATGGCTTCATTTATTAAGTTGATAAATACAGTAGAAAAAATATCACAGACCATTCCTAAGAATAGAGATCGTTTATCCAGTACTAAATCCGGATTGGAATATATACGTGAAATAGCGAATTTAGAGGAAATTGCGAAACTCGTTCAAAGTGAAACACTCAAAAAGCGATTATTAAGTATCGATACCAATGTTCATTGTACAGTTCCACGGGCTATTTCATTTACTGCCGCATTATATACCTTAGGGTTACCTCCAGAATTTATTGGGGTTGGTAGAGGATTAAAAGAAATATTAACTTTATTTGGAAGAGAAGGGATTGAACAATTATTACTGTATTATCCACAGCTTAAAAATGATCTTATATTTGCGCAGAAGTATCTCAATACGCGTGTATCAAGAGGGATTGTGGATGAAAGTGTAAGATTGGAGTATATCGAAGATTATGAATTGGCATGTGAAATATTAGAGATTCAGAAGATTGAGAATGAATTGAATGAAGATGAGTTTTATCATACTTTACTTAAATCAACCCGTCCGATTATCTTACATCTT
>JAJZTY010000084.1 GCA_021847325.1 Bacillota bacterium | reverse complement strand
ATTAGAGTTGTCTATTTACTCTATTATTATGACAAAATCTTTTCCTGATGATTATCATTTACCTCTACCAAATGACTTAGCTCATTTAATCCAAGTCAGTGAAGATGATGTTAATGAAGCATATAAATCATTGATTAAACTGAATGTGATTGAGTATGTTAATTCAAACTATCGAATTAAAAAGAATATTCTCCCAACTGCTCAGAATTATGTTTTACAAGCAATTGTCCAAAGTATTCGTTCTATCGGTTTAAAACCTGAGATAGAACACGTCGATCAATTAATACTATCTGGTAAAGTACTAAATAAAATGAATCTAGGATTTGATGAAGATGATCATGTACTGTTAGTTAAACGTACCTATACTGGTAATGGTCATCCAATTACATACTTAGATGAATATTTGTCACTTAAGTATTTACCTGGAATGGATAAATTAGATTTAAAGAAATTCTTCTTTTATCCTTATATTTTTGATACGTATAAAGATACATACAGAGTGAATCGTGAGTTCACAATAGAAAGTGCATCCAAAGAGATTGCACAACATTTACTTCAGACTGAAGGATTTCCTAGTATACATACCATTTCGAAAGCATATACTTCCAATGGTCATTTAGTTGAGTTTTCTGAGATTTGGTCGGTAGCGGATTACTTCAAGTTCAAAGTTGATGTAGACTTGTAAGTAGCGGTTATAACCGCAAAATCATATAGAAATAAAAGAAGTTGCGGTTTGAACCGCAACTTTTCTTATAGTTTCTCTCCATTTGATTGAATCACTTCTTTATACCAATTAAAGGATTTCTTAGGATAACGATTGTATGACCCATTACCATAATTATCCGCATCGACATAAATAAATCCATAACGTTTTGACATTTCAGATGTAGATGCACTGACCAAATCGATACATCCCCAAGGGGTGAATCCCATAATCTCAACACCATCTTGGATGGCTTCTTTCATCGCCAAGATATGTTGACGTAAGTACTCTATGCGATAATCATCTTCCACATAGAAGTTTTCATCAGGTGTATCTTTTGCGCCTAATCCATTTTCTACGATGTATAGAGGCACTTGATAACGATCATAAAGTTTATTAAGTGTAATTCTTAATCCTAACGCATCAATTGCCCAGCCCCATTCTGAATACTCAAGATGTGGGTTCTTTAAGCCAAACATCATATTTCCATGCGTTGTTTCGCCTTCTTTTTTACGTGCTGAAACACCACTCATGTAATAACTAAAGGATAAGAAGTCTACTTTACCTTCTTTAAGTAAAGCTTCATCACCTTCTTCAAATACTAAATTAATATTGTTTTCTTTAAAGAAACGAGCTGTGTAAGCAGGATATGCACCACGAACTTGTACATCAGTAAAGAATAGATTACCATGATCCGTTTGGAGTGCTTCCCAAACATCCTCAGGATGGCATGTCATTGGATAGCTCTCAAAACGAGCTAACATACATCCAATTTTCGCATCTGGAATCATAGAATGACATAGTTTTACTGCTTTAGCACTTGCGATAAATTGATGATGAATCGCTTGGTACTGTGCTTCTTTCATGTTTGTAATCCCATCCATAAGGATACCTCCACTTAAGAAAGCTGTCATAGATAGCACATTGATTTCATTGAATGTTAGCCAATATTTCACTTTAGAACCATAACGTTCAAATAGAACCTTACAATAACGTTCAAAATGATCCACAGTCTCACGACTTAACCAACCATTATTTTTTAGAGATAATCCAACTGGGAATTCATAATGTGAAATCGTCACAAGTGGTTCAATATTATACTTTAAACATTCATCAAACACACTATCATAGAACTTTAATCCTTCCTCATTTGGGACAAGTTCATCTCCATTAGGGAAGATACGTGGCCATGCGATGGATAATCTAAATGTCTTGAATCCCATATCCGCGAATAGTTTAATATCTTCTTTATAGCGATGATAGAAATCAATCCCACGACGTTTAGGATAATTGCCTTCATTGTCGCTCATCGCTTTTAATAATGCTTCACGACTTGTTCCCATGAATAAATTCATTAAATTCTTCTGATGATCATCATCATGTTTAGCGTAATCTGCAGACGAGAATCCTTTTCCACCTTCAGTGTATCCACCTTCGAGTTGATTTGCGGCAGTTGCGCCACCCCATAAGAAACCTTCTGGAAAGCCTGTTTGTAGTTTTTTAATCATAATTTTCCTTTCAAAAAGAGTGTTAATAATAGTATATCACCTTTAGAAAAGCGTAAGATGGACTTACGCTTCTACTAGTTGATTTTCTTCTTCAAATGCCTTTTTATCCATGATATTAAAGAATGGCTTATACATTACATAGGACAATACAATTGTTAGTGCTTGGAAAATTGCCCATTTCCATCCACCACCAATTAATCCAGCAACAATGATTGGTGTCCCTAATGGAGTTGCGATTCCTGGTAATGGATTTAGTATTCCAGTGACCATTAAGAAATAAGCAGCTGTTATTATAATCGCAGGTGTAAGCATAAATGGAATAGCAAGAATTGGATTCATAACAACCGGTAATCCAAAGATAACAGGTTCATTAATGCCTAACGCATTAGGAACAACAGCAAGCTTCCCAATCGTACGATAACGTTCTGATTTTGCCTTTAACATCGCAAGTGCTAATCCGAGTGTTGCCCCAGAACCCATAGCGACAGCTTGGAAGAATAGAGAGCCTGTGACTAGATGTGGAATTGGTAATCCTGCATTGAAAGCTGCTAAGTTTTCAACGCCTAATGGTGTCCAAATTGCGATAAATACAGAATATACTACCATTGTGCCATGGATTCCAAATATCCAAAGTAAATGACCTGCAATAACTGCAATCAACATTGCTGGGAATGTACCACCTAAAGCACGTAAAGGTGTTGCGACAAGTGCGAAAATCATAGTATGTAAATCACCAAATGGTGTTAATCCAACTAATCCTTTTATCGCAAGTGCAACAAATAGCACAACAATTCCTGGAACGAATCCTGAGAATGATTTTGCGACAGTTGGTGGAACACTTTCTGGCATTTTGATGATCCAACCTTTAACAACAAACTCTGTATAAATCTTACCTACTAGTAACGCAATAATGAAAGCAGTGAATAATCCAGTAGCGCCAAACCAACGGATGCTTAATGCGACCATTGTGCCAGTTTCACTTGCTTGATACGGTGTAACGACGAAGAATGCCATAAGTGCTAATAATCCAGCGGATGTACCATCGATACGATGTGCTTCCGCAAATTTTTGTGCAACTAGAAATACAATATAAAGTGATAATAACCCGTTTGTAATTTCATTTGGAATCACAGTTAAGGCTTTTAGACCAGTATCTGTTAAGAATGTTTGATAAGCTGGGATAGGTAACCCATTGATTAAAGAAGCGATTGCCCCTGCCATAGTGACTGGGAAGACTGACATCAATCCATTAGTGATGGACATGATGTATTTATTGGATTGAATTCCACCAGCAAAGCGTTGGACTCCATTTTGAAGTTTTTCTGTAAAACTCATTTTATTCCTTTCTTAAAAGCTTAAGTGCTTGTTTTATAACTTTTTCCCCATCCATCATGCCATAATCCATCATAGATATGGTTTGGATTGGTATATTCAAATCTTGAAATTCTTTACGATATTTCTGTTCCAAGTGTGAAACTTGTGGTCCTAAAAGAACCAAATCAAAATCTTCAATGACTGAAGCGATTCGACCTTCAGATACTGCATCTATTGTGATATCTAATTTTTCCTTTTGCACATAGCTTTTCATTCTTTCGACTAAAATACTGGTTGAAAACCCAGATGCACAAGCTAACAGTATCCTCATATAAACCCTCCTGTTTAATTGTTTTTAATCCACTTAAACATCATTAAAGCTAAATCCCTTACAGTCATCGCATTCATGAGATGATCCTGTGCATGGATAAGTAATAATGTGATTTCATTCTTCTCTCCATTGATTTCTGCTTGAATGAGTTTGGTTTGTATCTCATGCGCTTTATTTATATCCTCATCGACGGATTTGAATAATGTTTCAGCTTGAATCATATCACCGTTCTGTGCACACTCAAGCGCTTTTAAGCAGTTTGACCGTGCATTTCCTCCATGAACGATTAAGCTCATGATGATATGTTCGTATTCCATTGTTAACTCCTTTATACTTCAATCAGTAAGCTTTGACGATAAAACTCTTCAAAGTCCTGAGCTTTTAAACAATTCTGTATATGCTTAGGGTCATCCATAAGTTTCGCTAAATATCGACTAATTTCTCGATATAAAAATAGATTTCCTTTACGAATATTAATTAAGAAGATAATTGAAACCTTCTTTCCTTCATATATGCAAGCTTGTTTTAGTAAAGTAACCCCAATACAATCCACATTCGCATTAAGAACCATACCATGTGGTCCTGCGATTCCATTTTGATATATGGTAGTGAATTTTAATTCTCTTTCCAATACTAAACTTAAGAAATCTTCCTGGGCTACTTTTTCTTTCATCATTTTATGAGCCATGACCTCGATATTTTTTAGATAATCCTTTTCCTCGCTTATCATAAAGAAACGCTTACTAAATAGATCTGGTACGACTTTATTTCGATGAATATCACGACTAATGTATGATTTTAAAATAATAAGATCTTTAATACGATATAAATCATCTTCATGAATCATATCCTTGATATAGATGACTGGCGCATAAATCGCTTTATCATCTAATGTGACTGTTGAGATAATCAAATGGCTATCTTGTTGATTAATCCATTCTGAGTCTCTTTCATTCTCACTATCCACAATACTTCTTGGAAGTAAGTCTTGAATCTTTTCTTTTAAGAGTCTGACATTACTTCTACCCATATCAGAAATAATAAGGACACGTTTTATCCGATTTAAGGCATCTTGTTTAGCTCTTTCGATGTTCCCCGCAAAGTGTAGAGCTAAATAACCGATTTCGTCACGTGTTAAATGTTGATCCAAATGCAGTGCTTCTTGCCAAAGTTCAGTAAAGCGTAATGCGATTAAGAATACATTCGCATATCGACTACTTACTTCATCAATCAAAGGATTATCCAGATTAAGTCGATTGGTTAATCGAGTCGTAAGTGGAACCATGTGCAATAATAATGCTTCTTGGAGTTCTATATCTAAACTAAAGTTGGTAATAAATTCTTCATCAATAGATCTTAATATCGTTTGAATAAGAACTTGTAATCGTTCTTTTTCTTGAATCGGTATGTACTCTAAAGATGTTTTCCCAGCAAGTTGTGATGCTAGATATTCAACTTCCTGAACTGGAATATATATCTCATAGGTTTGGCTCAACCATTGGACCAGGTCTAAGGCAAGATCATTGAAACGTTGGTCAACAGGTTTCGCTTGATAATCCAAGATATAATTCTTCATACTTACCCGATATAACAATACTTTAATGTGTTCGATGATAGAGTCAAAGGATACTTTAGTGACTTCAATATCTCGATTGTTTAAGAATTCATCAAGTGTACTAACAAGCTTAGAATCATCTAATTTTTCAATGAAATCAAAGTAAATTCGTATCATTGAAGTATAGTTATTCGAACCCACTACAAATCGTGTAAATGCTTTTCTTAGAATTGTTTCATTTCCAACTAAACGTATACCATAATGTGATTTACGTTCAACTGAAATTTCTAATTTATTTGCCATTTCTTCAAATTCATCTAGATCATTTACCAAGGTATTTCGTGATACTTGTATCGCATCTGCTAGCTTTTGGAGTGACACAAAATCGGTTTGTTGGAGTAGATAATAGAGTAAAAATGAAAGGCGTTGTTGGCGATTTCCAATGTCGTTGATTGACTGCGCATTTTCAATCAAACGATGATATCGTTCTGAATCATGAATGTCTAACACATAGCCTTTTGAATGAATGTTCACGATTGTGAACCCATTTTGTTGGCTTGTGGTGTTGTAATCTTTGATCCAATTACGAATCGTTCGCTCTGATACGGATAAGTTTAAAACAAGTTCTTCCATTTGAACTGGACGTTCTGGATTAAGTTGTTTAATCAAATCACTCGGTAACATGGCGACCTCTTGGTATCCCACAATACTATTATAGTTTGTGTGTTTTTTATGAACAGACAAAGTTTTACCGTCTTTTTCGGCAATGATTGAAAATTTGTCTTGTCTTATTTTACACTATTATCAAATAAATAAAAAACTACCCTATTAGGATAGTTTTAGGATATGTTCAATTATCAAATCATAATCATCTGGGTGTAATTCATGCCCTGCTCCTACAAGAGTAAGCAATTTCGCATTCGGTATTGTTTGACTTAACATCTCTCCATGAATGTGTGGAATCACATTATCCACCGTCCCATGAATCACCAAAGTAGGACAATTAATCTCCTTAATTCGAGTGAGTTCATCACCTGTTACTTGGGCAAATGAATGATTCAATTTACTGTTATAATCGATAGCTCGACTAACGTCCAATTCAATCATTTGGTAGATTTCATCTAAATTATTTTGTCTCTCACTTTGATGGGTTACTTGCCATTGTTTGAAGGCATAATCCACTTGTGCTCTAAATCCAACAGGTTGATAATTCCCATAATCATCAAAGAATTTTTGGACTTCCGGACTAAAAACGGGTAGATTTTCTGAACCTTCCGCAAAGTACATGGAGGTTAATAAGACACAACTCTTAACTCTTTCTGGATGTCTTACCGCAATCATTTGCGCTAACATTCCACCCATAGACATACCCATTATGGTCGCTTTTTCGATGTGATAAGCATCCAGAATTTGAATCGCATCATCACTCATTTCTTCAAACGTATAACCAGGTTTTCCAACAGGATATGATGTGGATTTCCCAGTATCTCGATTATCGTATCGAATCACAAAAAAGCCTTTATCTACAAGCTTTAAACAGAATTTTTCGTCCCACCAAATGAGTGAACTTGCGGCTCCCATGATAAGTAAAATGGTTGGATTTTTTATGTCTCCAAAGCTCTCAGTATATAGACTTATATCATTGAATTTTACTGTTTTTTGCATAATTTACCTCTATCTCATTATAAACGGTATAATTATTTTATTAAAATCTTTTGATTGAAATTATCTCTTGTTTGGTCAATAATAACCATTGATAAATTTATGTGAGTGAGGAACCCTATATGAAGTTAAAATCTCCGTTAACAGGAAAATTAGTCTCAATGAGTGATGTGAAAGATCCTGTTTTTTCCCAAAAAATGATGGGAGATGGATTTGCGATTGTGCCAAGTGCTAATGAAGTCGTATCTCCTGTCGATGCGATGATAGAAGTTTTATACCCTACTGGCCATGCGATTGGTCTTAGAACTGCAGATGGGATTGAACTATTAATTCACTTAGGAATTGATACAGTGAAGAGTAAATCCAACAGTTTTAAACTCTTAAAACAAGTGGGTGATTCGGTAAAAGCAGGAGAACCGATTATTCAGATGAATCTTAAACAACTTCTTAAAGAAGGTTATGATATGACAACTCCGATTGTCTTTCTAACAGGTCAGAAGCTTAAAGGATTAGAATCTAAAAAT
>JAJZTY010000083.1 GCA_021847325.1 Bacillota bacterium | reverse complement strand
GATGACGAGTTTGAAGATGAGGATAGATATGAAGATGATGAAGATGAAGATGAACACGAAGATGAAGAAGATGAAGATGAACACGAAGATGAAGAAGAACATGAGGAAGATGAAGACAGAGAGGATGAATAGCTTATTTCTAAAGGAACAACTATAATGAAGGAAATTATTAGTAGAAACTGTATCTTCTATTCTTCACATACCTCATGTCAAATAACCACAATGAAAGATTTGAAACAATTTACCGTGCAACTTTTAACATATTAAGTAAGTATGTCTACTTTAAGGTCGCAAATATAAGTGATGTTGAAGATATTATTCAAAACATATATATCAATTTTTATACCTATATCGTGAAGAAGAATAAAGAAGTAGATAATGTACAATCATATTTAATTCAAATCGCAAATAATGAGCTCACAAAATACTATAAATCAAAGAAAGAACTACCAATTACCTTCTCAGATGAAACAAACTATATTATAGAAAACATTCAATCTGATATTAATATTGAACATGATCTCTTAAACACATTTGAACCCATAAAAGTATTCGAATTAGTAAAAGAACTTGAGTTAATAGATCAAAAGATAATTGGTGCTCACTTCAGATATGAAATGACATTTAAAGAAATAGCACTTTCATTACATATATCGGAAAACACAGTGAAAACTCGTTATTACCGAGCTCTTAAAGAACTTAAGAAACTATATGAATTGAACTTAGAATAAGAAAGGATAATATGGATAAACTTAAACAAACATTTAATGAAAATCTATTAAATGAAGATAAGATTCTTCATTCAATCAATCATAAAATAAACCCAAAAAATGGTTGGTTTTATCATAAAGCCTTTCGTCTTTCGTTTGGACTAATGACATTAGTAATACTATCTTTATTCATATCAAATATCATTCAATCACAACCAGATAAAATAGTAAAAACAGTAGGAATTACAACTCCACGAAATCAATTAGCCTATGCATTAGTGAGCGTTGATATTAATCCAAGTTTTGAGTTATATGTTGATAAGAATGATAGAGTTATCGAAATCAATCCAATAAATGAAGAGGCAAAAACACTTATTATTGATCAATTAATCGGATTAGAAGTGCAAGATGTCGTTGAAGATTTAATAAAACAAGCTCAAGATTTGGGGTATATCAATTTAATAGATACAAATCAAAATACAGTCATTATATCTACAATCAATTATGGAATTGATGGAGAAAAAATAATTAAGAACATTCAAGTCAAACTAGGTTCAAGCGTGAACATAGATAGAAGTGTTAAATCATATATCATTCGCGCAACCGATGATGATAGAGAAGAAGCTAAAAGAGAAAATGTCTCACTCGGAATTTACATGTTAAATGGAATTATACAAAATAAAGGCGTCCCAATGAGTGTTCAAAATTTTGTATCAGATTTAAACAACCTGGAAATTCTTGAAGAATATGCAGAAAAAACGAATGGAACTGAGCTTGTAGAGATTATTCAAGCATTGATTAATGAACTAGTAACGAAAGGCATTGATGTAACATCCTTCCAAAATAGATTAAATAGAGAAGGTGAAGATTTAGAAGAGCTGATTGATGATTTGAAGGATCAATTCGAATCACTAAATCCAAATACAAATTCAGACGATAAAAATGATGATGAGTATGAAGATGATGAATCTGATGATGATAAATCGTATGAAGACGATTCTGAAGAAGATGATGATGAACATGACGATTAAAAAACCACTCTGATGAGTGGTTTTATTCGACTAATAAACTTTTATTTTGTTGTAAGCTTTCTGTATATAGTTTGTAATTATTTAGAATTGCTGACCAACCTTCTCTTTGAAGCTCAATAGAGTTTTGATCTTCAGCTTCAAACGTCTCTACTATCCTGACAGAATCATTCTCTACGTGGAATTCAGTCTTGACTAAGCGATTGTCATCTAAACGAGTCACAACTCTTTTTTTATCGACTATTTCTTCATATGTACCAGAGAAATCAAAGCCAAAACTATTATCTTTCGCTTCCATACGATATACAAATTTACCACCTACTACAAAATTATTTTCTGCTTTTGGTGAATGCCAATCATCTGACGCATGATTCCAATGAACGACATGATTTGGAGAATTCCATGTATCCCAAACTAAATTTATTGGGGCATGAACGAGTGTTTCTATCGTTATATTTACAATTGCCATATTAGCTCCTTTGATAGTACGACTATATCAAATCAATATTAATCTTACAATTGATATACATCTTTGAAGTGATACAATAAACTCCTATGAATATTCAAAAAATAAAAGAAATATTACCCGAATCAAATCAAATGATATCAATCACTTTAATTCAAAAAGGTTGGTCGTCTGATTATAAATTCAAATTAATAGACGAATATATTCAAAGTATTCTTTTACGTGTATCCACTATAAAAGAATATGATTTTAAGAAATATGAGTATGAAGTATTAAATCATCCGTTACTAAACGATGTAAATATTATTAAACCTTATAAATTGGGTGTTACACTCGATAATCAGTATTGTTATACCCTTTCAAAATGGATTGAAGGTCAGGACTTAGAAGAAATCATACATGAGTATCCAATAGATATACAATATAGATTAGGATATGAAGCAGGACAAATCCTAAGAAAAATTCATTCAATAGAAATTGAAACCGATAGAATTTGGGACAATACATATCAGCACAAAATAGATCGTAAAATAGAAAACGCCTTACAATGTCCACTACAACTAAATAAAATAGATAAGTATATAAATTATATAAATCTCAATCGACATCTTATCAAAAATAGACCAGTATCCTTTCAACATGGTGATTTCCATATTGGAAATACATTAGTAAATCCTAATAATAATTGTGTATTAATCGATTTTAATCGACATGATATAGGCGATCCTTGGGAAGAATTCAATCGTATTCCATTTAGTGCTCGAGTAAGCACTGCATATGCATCTGGAAATATAAATGGTTACTTTAATGATGAAATACCTGATAGCTTTTTCCCTTTATTAGCCTTATACATTTCTGTTAATCAAGTAAGTTCATTACCTTGGGCAATCCAATTCGGTGAATCAGAAATCAATTTTACAAAAGCGATGTCTGATCAAATACTTACTTGGTATAGTGATTTTAATACGATTATTCCAAATTGGTATATACCAAAAAAATGATTATTTAACTTGTGTATTCATCTTAACCATTCCATAATTATGATATGGAACTTAATTTACAAACCATACATACCATCATTTCTCAACAATTTCCCCAGTACTCGCATCTTGAAATACGTCAAGTATTGAAAAGTGGACACGATAATCGAACATATCACTTAGGAAATGAATTTTCATTACGTTTTCCAAGTGCATTAGAATACTCAACACAAGTCATAAAGGAACATACTTATTGTAAAACAATACAAAAGATGATTTCTTTACAAATTACTACGCCAGTAGAGCTTGGTCAACCATCTGACCTATTCCCATACCATTTCTCAATTAATCGATGGATTGAAGGTGAATCAGTAAACTCGATTAATGTTATTGATAACAATCAACTCGCAAAAGATTGCGCAAAATTCTTAATGGAGTTACAACAATGTGATACAAGTAATGGAATAGAACCTGGTGTTCATAATTTTTATCGTGGAGGTGATCTTTCTGTTTATCACGATGAAACGATTCAAGCAATTAAACATTGTACAGAGTTTAATCAAAAACAATGTTTAGATATTTGGAATATGGGTTTAAACGCTAAACACAAAGGCACAAATACATGGATTCATGGTGATTTTGAGAAAGATAACTTATTAGTAAAGAATGGTAAGCTTTGTGCTGTGATTGATTTTGGAAATATGGCTGTTGGAGATCCAGCCTGTGATTATGTCATGGCTTGGACTTATTTTGATAAACCCTCTCGAAAAGTGTTTCTAGAAAATTTAAATCTCGATAGCAAAACGATTTATCGCGCAAAAGCTTGGGCACTATGGAAAGCACTTATTACACTTAACAATCCAAAAAGAAGAGAAATTGCGCTTTATACTTTAAATGAATTACTAAATTCATAGGAGGATTTATGAGTCAATTTATTATAAAAACGCTTGTATCTGCAGTGATTATTGCGGTTATATCAACAGTAAGTAAAAGATTTCCAGGTTTGGGTGGTTTAATCGCTTCACTACCACTGACTTCAATTTTGGCTATGATTTGGTTGTATCAAGATACACAAGATGTTCAAAAAGTAATTAGTTTATCAAATTCTATTTTTTGGATGATTATTCCTTCCTTATCATTTTTTATTGTTTTACCCTATTTTATTAAGAAATTTAATTTCTATTCTGGAATGGGTTTATCTATTCTCATTTTAGCTTTATCCTATTTAGTGAGTAATCAGATACTAAGATATTTTAAAATTAAACTCTAGGAGGACAATATGAAAGAACTCGTATTATATATTGCACAAAGTTTAGATGGATATATCGCAAAAAAAGATGAATCCATTGATTGGCTACTAGAATATAATGATCCAAGCGTAACTGAACGATATGAAAAGTTCCTTGAATCTGTCGATACTATTGTTATGGGTTATTCGACTTATCGACAAGTTATTAAGGAATTATCTGTAGACAATTGGCCATATACAGATCTAAATGTGTTTGTGTTAACACATCGTTTCTTAGAAAATCCATATGGTGTTACTTTCATACATGGAGATATTAAAGACATTATTGATCAGAGTAAGAATGTAGCTAAGAAGAATATTTGGTTAGTTGGTGGTTCAAGTATTATTGAACAATGTATGAAAAGTAACTTGATAGATCGATATATCATTACAATCATTCCAACCTTATTAGGTGATGGTATTCAATTGTTTAAGAACATAAATCAAACCAAGAAATTAAATCAAATTGGGACTTATACTTTAAAAGATTGTATTGAAGTTGAGTTTATTAACGCTTAAATTAACGTTTTTTTAACATCTGTGCTATTATAATAAACGGTATTAAATATAAGGGAAATGATATAAATTTATGTCAGAAAACAAAAAACAAAAAGAAAACGTATTTATTAGTTACGTTGAGTTCATTAAAAATGGATTATCAAAGATTAATAAAAACAGTTTCCCAACCAATATGAAACACAGAAAACTCAAGATATTCCTAACATGGTTTATCATTTTTGCGATGGTTTCTAGTTTAATCATTGGAACAATAGGAATCAATTATATTATCAATGTGGCTAAGGATTCACCTGAGTTAAATCCTGATGATTTTACTGCAGCACAAAGTTCAAAAATCTATGATGCGCAAGGAAATGTCATAGCGAATATCGGGTTACAAATCCGTGAGAATATTACGTATGAAGACTTACCTCAGAATGTTATCGATGCGTTTGTCGCTATTGAAGATTCTCGATTCTTTGAACATAATGGATTCGATATTCCTCGTTTTACAAAGGCAATCTTTGAAAATATAAAAACGATGAGTTTCTCTCAAGGTGGTTCTACCTTTACGATGCAACTTGTTAAGGGTACATACTTTGAAACAGAAGAAGCTACTGCTGTACGATCTGGTTTAGCGGGTGTTAATAGAAAGATACAAGAAATTAACGTCGCATTACAAGCAGAAAAAGTTATTAGTAAAAAAGAAATATTAACATTCTATCTTAATAAAATAAATTATGGTGTTCCTAAAAATAGACGAGGTATTCAGACTGCAGCACAATTCTATTTTGGAAAAGATATTAGTGAAGTTGGTCTACTAGAAGCAGCCGTACTGGCTGGTGTAATTAATGCACCGAATCTGTATAGTCCAATTAATAACTTAGATTTATCCGAAAAGCGTGCTCATACTGTTCTCGATTTAATGGTTTATCACGGATATATTACTAAAACGGAAGCTGAATTAGCTAAATCCGTTCCATTAGAAAATCTATTAGTGGGTGAACTAAGTACCAAAACAACAAATGTTACACATCAAGCGTATGTTGATGCGGTGGTCGATGAGGTTATTGCCTTAACTGGTCAAGATCCTGTGTTAGTTCCAATGCGTATCTATACCGCTATGGATGAGTCTTTACAAAGTAAATTCGAATCAATTCAAAATGGAGAAGATCCAAATGTATTATGGCCAAATGATATTATCCAAACCGCTATGGTAACTTTGGATAATAAAACAGGTCAAATATTAGCTATAGGTGGTGGACGCTTCTATGAAGGTGAACGATTATTTAACCGTGTTACCGATATGAAACGTCAACCAGGTTCTTCCGCAAAATTAATATTAACGTATCCACTTGCGTTTGAAGAATTAGGTTGGTCAACTGTACATACAATAGAAGATAAACCAATTCGATATGCGGGTGTAGAAGATGTGATTATCAAAAACTTCGATAGTGTATATCGTGGTAATGTAACAATTGATTATGCAGTTGGAGTTTCACTTAATATTCCAGCAATAGAAACAATGGGTGCTGTTGCCAGTAAAATGGGTAATGCAAATGTTGTTAAATATTTAAATGAATTAGGGTTTAATACCGTAAATACGAATAACTTTGATTTAGGATTTGGTATCGGTGGTTCAAACTTTACAGCATCTCCTTTACAAATAGCAGGTGCTTATCGTGCAATGTTAAGTAAAGGTGAATATATTGTTCCTCATACTGTATTAAAGATTGAGTTTATTGATGGTTCTGAAGATATTATTCCAGAGTATACTACTAAAGAAGTATTATCAGAAGAAGCTGCTTATATGACAGCTGCAATGATGGCACAAAATGTATCTGGCCCTTATCGTAACTTTATGCAAATACTTCAAAGAGGATTCGAAGTATACGCTAAAACAGGTACATCTGATTGGGGTGAAACAGGGGTTGAATATGGTATTCCTGCAGGATCCGCAAAAGATAAATGGATGATTGCTGGTACAAGCGAACATACGACTGCAGTTTGGGTAGGTTATGATAAAGCTGACGCAAATCAAATATCTCATATTACTCAGTCTGTCAGTAATATGAACTTACCTGGTAAGATAAACAATTCAATTTTGAATGCACTCTACCAAGGACGCTCTAATCCAACCAATATAGTAAGACCAAGTGGAGTTGTGGATGTTACTGTGGTACGCAACGTATTCCCTTATGTTGCCCCAAGTCCTTATGCAAATCCAAGTTTAATGGTAACGGGTCTTATTAAACAAGAATTCGCAACGTTATCTGAAGCAAATTACCCAATTGCCATTTCACAACCACTCGCTATCAACAATGGAGAAGTTGTCACTGGTCAATTAATTGGATATGAACCTTATAATGGTTACTTAATGTATGAATTAATTAGTGGCCCTTCTCAAGGTAACCTTGATATCTTTGATCCATATACTGGTTACTTCCAATATACACATTTTGGAAATTCAGAGAATGATAGCTTCACATTTAAAGTAAACAATGGAACTCAATCTAACACCGCAACGGTTAGTATCGCGATTAAGAATCCAAATCTCAAAGAATAGAAAAAGAGGCTGTAACGAAATAGAATAATTAGTTGGTCAAAAAGACAATTAATGATTCGGAAGCGTTATCGCTTCTTTTTCTTTGGTTAAGAAGGATAAAGTCGCATATTTTAACACTGTCTATCGAAA
>JAJZTY010000082.1 GCA_021847325.1 Bacillota bacterium | reverse complement strand
AGACCTCTTTTGAAGCGTGTTCCACTCCTACCTTATGTTTATCTCTCGCATCCTTCTGCATCAAATGCGCATGTTTAACATCCGGAATTCGATCTTGTATCCTCTGTCGTATCTTCTTACCTGGTGTATCTGGATCCGTAAACACAATCACACCATTCTCTTTGTGTGCTTCTTCAATCACTTTAAGTGTTTTCTCACTCAAGTAGGATCCTTGTGTCACAAGTATATTTGCCTCTACAATCTTTAATAAGGCTTGTTTATCGTGATAGCCTTCTACCACAATGGTTTCTTTAATTTTCATCGTTGTTATTATATCATTCAAGTCAAAATATGCCTATTTATAGAAGTACTTCAGTTCCTTCTCTCAATAATTGTAAATACGCATCATAGGCAAATAGTCGATTCCGTTTATTCCCTTTATATTGAATGAGTATGCCATGTTGCACAAATAAATCAACACACTTAGAAACAGTCGCAAACGTTAAACCTAAATCAATTGATGTTTTTCTTACCTCAATAATAAGATTTTCTTCAATATATCTTAGAAGTTTTAATCCAGTATGTGAGATACGTCCAAATGATTGAATCACTTCAGTATTGATTTCATTTAGAAACATCATCTGCCTAATGGTTAAATTCGCACTCTCAGCAGATTCAAATACTGCTCTCAAAAAGAACTTTAACCATTGTTCATAATTCCCTGTACGACGCACTTCTGTTAATCGATCATAGTATTCAGAGCGATATCTTTTTAAGTAATAAGAAATACTTAACGAAGGTAATTCTAATACCTTAGTTTGAGTTAAAAATAGTTGTATTAATAATCTTCCAATTCTACCATTACCATCTAAAAAAGGATGTATTGTTTCAAACTGATAGTGAATTAAACCAGCTCTAATTAATGGATCAATAAAACTCTCTGTATTCATATACTTCTCTAAATCAGACATACCATCTAACATATCTTGAACATTCGGTGGTATATACTGTGCAGTCTTCAAGGTACTACCAATTCCACCTAACCAATTCTGTGAACGTCTAAACTCGCCAGGATTCTTATCAGATCCTCTTATTCCATCCATCAGTATAGAATGAGTCTCTTTAATCAATCGATTACATAAAGGTAAATCATTTAATCGATTCATCGCATAATGCGTCGCCTTTACTACATTCACTACATCCGCAACTTCTAAATTTACATTATCTGTATTATTTGGATCTAGTATATCTTCTAGTGTCGCTTTTGTACCTTCGATCTGAGAAGACATTAACGCCTCTTTACGAACATACATTGTTATGAATAAATCAATATTAGGAATATGATTCGATATACGATCTAATACTGCAATCTCTCTATTTGCCTTAACTAATAGTTCTATCATCTCTGTATCCATCGAGATCTTTAAATTATCTGATATAGGATTAGGTTTATAGGATGAATAGGCAGATGGTCCTGATAAATTCTTAATATATTGTCCTGCTCGATTTATCATATTTAATCCTTTCTTTTACTCAGATTATACTCCCTTATTATACTTTATTCACTTATAATATAATAATAAGTTATTTTTATGTTTCTTATTATAATATAAAAACACTTTTTACAGTGTCCTTAGTTTATAATCTATTTTTTTAATTTCGCAAATCCAATAAAAGATAATATTGTTTGTACTAACACAAAGAAGAAATACGGGATAAACAAGACCATAGAAACCGCATAGAGTATAGCCCCAGTTAATGCAAACCCTCTTTTATTCATACTCCAACCTAATATATTAAATATCAAACCTAATAGAACCAATAAAGCATGCGGCATCACAAGCATACCTGCTAAACTAGCCCCAATCTGCTCACTACCAGTCGATCCCCCAATAGCCCCCGAAAAATACACTACAAGATAAACAAAATACAATGCGCTTAAAATCCAAGACACTAACAATAATTTACTTTTTTTCATAGATTTTCCCCCACTATTTTAATTTGAAACTATAGACTGAATCTTCATCAAACCCATTCCGATAAAAAGATAACTTTAATCCAACATTATTTGGAACTTCATAGACTAATAAACCACTCACTTCTCCCCCACTCATTAATGTAGTGCTAGGATATTCAGATTGATCAAATGGACTAAAATAAGTCACATCATACTGAACTCCATTATCATCCACAAGCTTCCAGTTATAACTATTGATTGATACATTATCTCTAGAATTATTGATTGTTTTTAAAGTGACTCCTATAAATGTATTCCCATTACTCGCTTTTGAATAACCGGATCCTGTAGAGTAATCAACTCCAATAATAGAATTATCCACATCATTGTAAGTTACTTTCTCATTAATCTCGAATACATCTTTTGATAACTTAGGAACACTACAATCACAACTCATTAAGAATTTAAATTCAGGTGTATTATCAAACATCGTTCGATAATACGCTAATTTTAATCCTGAATTATCCACAGGTTGTTCAAAGTATAAAGTTCCTTCAATTTCTCCATTCGATAGTAATTCTCCATTAAATGAACTTCCCCCAAGATTACTATTCCATGAAGCATCTACTTCAACTCCTTGATCGTTTTGCATCTTAAAATTAAATGTACTAATTGTTTGTTTACTTGAAGATAAATTCTTAACTCTTAATCGAACTGCCACAAATAAATAACCATCATCTAACAAATAATCATCCCCAAAACTTCGATAAGCTTCTAAGATTTGAAATTCAAAATCATCTACAGTTACAATCTCGTTTTGTTCAAACTCAGTTTTCGGTTCTACTTTATCGATTGAACTACACCCAACTAACATAAAAGACAATAACACTATTATGAATCTATTCCCCAAATTACTTCCCCCCACGCCATAGTTGGCCTATGACTAATATATTCAACAGTTCAAGTGAAATCAAATAGCTGTCCAAAAATATACCCAGAAAAAAACAGTGCACTGAGCTATCTCAATACACTGTTTCTAATTACTTACAAATACGTTCGCCTAATCCGTTCTTAGTCCACTTAAGGAATCCAACAACAGTAACCTTACTATTTGCGGTACGTTTATTCGTCACCACGTTAATATTCTTTTCACTACCCACAAATAGATCCAGTTTGTTTGTTGTGATCGCACTACCACGATCCACAACTAAGGCTAAGAATGGAACACCAGACGTTAATCCCATTCCACTAAAGGTATGATTTGAAATCTCTAGAATTGTACAATTCGGGAAAGCTTTATCCGCTGCCACAACATAATATCCATCATAGGTAATTCCATCTAACCAAGTACCGTTTGATTGACGTACACTTGTACCATTTAATCGAATACCCGCTGATGTACCGGCTGCACCATCTAAACCAATGTAACACCCAACACAATCATATCCATACTTTGTAATCGATCTTGCGTTGAAATATGCCCCTTTTTGAACAGTCGCACCATATTGGTATATGGTAGGTTTTCCATCATAATAAACTTCTGAATTAGGAATGTATTCTTTTGATAGTAGATTACCCTCACTATCATAGGTTGAACGAAATCGAGTCTCCGTATAGCCAACGCTACCTTCACTCACTTTTGATATTAGCCAAGAATAACCCGTTCGTGTGTTATCCATTGGGTTAAGGACCGTTTTAATGGTTGTCTTATCATAAGTCGTCTCAACGCTCTCTTCAAACGTAAAAGGTGAAACAATGGCAGCACTCAAGATGGTGTTCTCATCTGCTTTTTGTAACACAATGTGTGTACTCTCCGTTGTTTGTGTGCAAGCCGCTAGAAATAGAAGAATTCCCGCAAACCATGCTTTTTTAGTTCTGATCAATCGTTTGTCTCCTTTATCTGATGACTTCGTGATTTTAGCATACCTTTAATCACCTTGGCAAATTTCACCTACTTTTCACACAAAAAACAGCTTAAAATAAGGGCTTTCAGACAAAATTTATCTCATCAAATGAGTAGGATAAAGATAAAATACATCATTTTTATGAACATATAACTTGACACTATGTATAGTTTGTTATACATTATGTATATACTTATAGTCATTTAGACAAAAAGGAGCACATTTATGTCATACCATGTAAAGAAAACACTCGTAAATATCATCTCAAGTATCGTTATTTTAATCCTATATATCAGTAAATCCTTACCTCTTATAGGAACTCAAACAGACCTAAGAGTATGGGCCATTACGATGTTAGTTCATATCGGAATTGGTGTTGTTTTAACCATCATCCTACATATTTTATTCCATATTTTCTTATCGGTTGGAATCGCAATTCATGAAAGAGATAAAGGAGACAAAGCTATCGAGAAGTCCATAGAGAATGAAATGGTCGAAGATGAGATGACCAAACTCATTGATCTTAAATCCCTTCAAGTAGGATATGGAATCGCTGGTGTTGGATTTGTGACAGGTTTGATTTATCTCGCTATTGGAGACTCTGCAATACTTGCGATTAATATTATGTTCTTAGCCTTCTTCTTTGGAAGTTTAGTTGAAGGTCTCGTCACTATTTACTTCAACTTTAGAGGTGTCCATAATGGCTAAGAAATTCAAAATCACAAACCAAGTCCGTACACTACGCTTCTTCGAGAATGAAATGACCCAACAAGAACTTGCGGAAAAAGCAGGCGTCTCACGTCAAACCATCATGGCCATTGAAGCAGGTAAGTATGCACCTACCTTAGAACTTGCCTTTCGAATTGCGGATGCGTTTAACTGTCCAATCACCAAAGTATTTAGTTATGAAATAAAAGAGGATTAAAATGAAAGCACTCCATTATAATAAGAAAGAATTTAAATTTATAGAATGTGATAAACCAACACCAATTGATACACAAGTACTTATACGAATTGTCAGTACATCCCTCAATGCAGGGGATTATCGATTAGTACAACTCAACTCTATCCCTAAATCAGGTATCTTAGGCAATTCAATCGCAGGAATTGTAGAGGAACTTGGACCTCATGTTAAATCTTTAAATATCGGTGATCGTGTTGTATGTGATACATCGGATTGCGGATTTGGAGGATTAGCTGAATATATTACGGTGGATGAATCCATCTGCGTAAGTGTTCCTCTCAATGTGTCTCTATTAGATGCGTCCGCATGTCCTGTCGCATCCACAACCGCACTAAACGCATTACGATTAGAGAAACCAATTAAAGAAGATGATAGAGTCCTTATTATTGGCGCTAGTGGTGGTGTTGGAACTTACATGGTTCAACTCGCTAAACAAGCAAAAGCCCATGTGACTTCTGTTGTAAGTACTCATAATATGGATCAAGCTCGAGACTTAGGTTCTGATATCATATTGAATTATAAGAAAGATGATATCACTCAGTTGAAAGAAACATATGATCGTATTATTGTGATTAATGGTTCATATCCATTATCCTTTTATCAAAGTCATCTAAAACCGAATGGTTTATATGTCATGGTTGGTGGACCAATAAAACAGTTTATAAAGAATCTAATCTTATGTCCTCTTTATTCCTTGGGTAATAAAAAGTTTAGAATCTTGAATTCTAAATCAAATATATCTGATTTACAGGAAATCATTCAACTCATTTCAAACAAGAAAATTAAACCAATTATCGAGAAAGTCTATCCATTTGATAAAGCAATCGAAGCTTATCAAACTTTCGAAAAAGGACATTCAAAAGGTAAAATCGTAATACAAATTTCAAACGAATCAAAGTAAAAGGGCATTGCCCTTTTTACATACTCGCTTCTAGAATTTCTACTACTTCATCAAACGAAAGCTTCTTATATCCACCCTCTAAGATAAATGACTTCCTCGCAATATCTCGAATCATCGATTCAGTCACTCCAAGTTCTTTACTCTTCATAACCAAACCTAACTCCTTCATATAATTCTCTAAACAGTATAAACCTTCCTTCGCAATCTCTTCATCTGTTTTATTCTCAGGATTTACATTCCATACATTAATCGCGAATCGTTTAAACTTCACTAACCCGTCTTTCATAATATATCTGTAATAAGGCAGAGAAACAACCGCGAGTGTCATACCATGTGTCGCATCGGTATACGCACCGATGGCTTGTCCCATCATATGAACCATCCAATCGCCAGGTTTCCCTTGATGAATGAGTGTATTAAGTGCCCATGTGGATGTCCACATAATATTAGAACGCGCTTCATAATGGGTTGGATCTTTAACCGCAATCTTTGAACTATGAATTAAAGATTTCATCAATCCTTCCGCAATATAGTCCGATGTATTATCATCTGTACCTGAAAAGTATTGTTCGAGGATATGTGACATAATATCGAAGAACCCCGCAATCATTTGATAATGTGGTACAGTGAAAGTATATACTGGATTCAAGATAGCGAATTTAGGGAAAACATTTTCTCCAAACACATGTCCAATCTTTTCCTTGGTTTGTGTGTTCGTAATGACAGATCCCCCATTCATTTCAGACCCTGTCCCAACCATGGTAAGAATACAACCCATAGGTACTATCTTACAACTCACATCTTCAAAACGATCAAAGTACTTATCCCATGGATCTTCTTCACAGTGAATGGATACCGATACTGCTTTCGCATAATCCACAACTGATCCACCACCTACTGCTAAAATAAAATCAACTTTATTTTCTCTTGCGATTTTAATTCCTTCATATAACTTATCTAAAGTTGGATTGGGCATAACCCCCGCATCTTCAAACACATTCTTTTGATTTGATTTTAAGATCTGAAGTACTTCATCATATAATCCATTCTTCTTAATGGAATTTCCTCCATAAATAAATAACACATTACTACCATACTTTGATAATTCATCATTCAGATATTGAATCGAATGATCCCCAAAATATAAAGTCGTAGGATTTGAATATTTAAAATTTCCTTGCATAGTAATCTCCTTTACAAAAGTATCTTAACCCCTAAAGGACACTTTAAGTCAATACACTATTTTAACTTCTTGACATAAAGTGTACTTTAGCCCTTAGAATATCTCGGAGGTATCCAATGAAAAACAAACTAACCCTACTTATTTTTACACTCATGAACTTTGTGAGCATGATGACCGCATCTATTTTCAATGGGATTTTAGATAAAGTCGCCATTGATTTAAATGTGACTGTTGCGTTGACTGGTCTATTAAACTCCGCCTATGCCTTTGGGGCCGCGATTGGAGTTCCAATTGTATTAATACTATTTTTCAATATGAATCGAAAGCATATGATTATTGGCTTATTATCACTAACCTTCATCAGTATTGTTGGACTCATCTATGCGCCTAACTTTATTGTATTACTCATCTTTAGAACTCTCATGGGAGTTGTCGCAAATAGTTATGGTGTATTAGCGATGTCAACTGTCATTTCAATGTCTGAACCCGGCAAACAAGGACGATCTCTTGCGTTTCTATTAACGGGTAACGCATTAGCCCTTGTGATTGGAATTCCATTAACACGTGTCCTTTACGCTGTATTGGATTGGAAAAGTATCTTCTGGATTTTGAATGCGATTATTCTATGTGTCATATTGTACTTCCAGTTTAATCTTCCTATGTATAGTAAACGTGCAGAAGGCTCACATATTAATCAAGAACTCATTCATTTGAAGAATCCTAAAGTTCACTTTATTCTACTCTTCACATTCAGTATGTTTGTTGGCTATTCTGCATTATATACAGATCG
>JAJZTY010000081.1 GCA_021847325.1 Bacillota bacterium | reverse complement strand
GATGTCTTTCGCACTGATATCATCATCAAAAGTACTATGTGCATCACTAACCACTGTCACAGAATAGTTAAGATCTTTAGCTCTTAGACTTGTCGCATTAACACAATAATCCGTTTGCATGCCCACAATAATCAACTCATTAATCTGTAAATGATCAAGAATTTTCTTTAGGTCAGTTTCTTTAAATGAATCAGAGAATGTTTTGTGAACGATGTAATCTGTACTCAATGGTTTAATCGAATCCACAATCTCCCATGAATTTAAACCCTTTTCAAATTCAGTACCAAGTTCATTGTGTTGAACATAAATAATTGGTATTTTTTTATCTCTTGCCTTATCGATAAGTTCCTTTATATTTTGAATAACCTCTTTACTTTGATACACAGGATGATCATCTTGAACCATCGCATTTTGTACATCTATAATACACAAAGCCTTCATTTTATTACCCTCCTTAATACATCATAAATAATTCTTGAAATCGCAATAATCATAAATCCTGCACAACAGAATAAAACCATAAATGAATATTCAGGTGATGCATTTACTATAAAATCCCATGATACTTTATAATAATCCTTTATTAGATATAAGAAGATAAAAGGTAAAACACCATCTGCCAAGAAAAACCGTATTTTACGTTTTATACTATATCGATGACTCATCCTTAAATATCGTCTGTATAAGAGTAAATCAATTATTAGTAAAATAATAAATATACTGTTTATAGAGAAGATTATCCAATTAAAATCTGGCATAGGATTTCGATAAGAAATACCTCTTAAAATAGTTATAACCCCTTCACTGATAAGATCTGCACTTATCGGTTTAGTACTACTGACATCTCGTGCATTGGTTAGAATAAGGATTCCAATCTTATCTTGTTGGTTGATAATCATTTGACTTGTTGCGGAGAATGTTGCCCCTGAATGACCAAAATATTCGTCTCTTATTTCAAGTTCTTGCCAATAAGGATCATATGTCACTGTATCTGAACTTAACTGATTATTCTCAAATAATGATTTTGAGTTAAAATACCCTTCATGGAGAAACATCATAAGATAGTTCGTCATATCATGTGTGCTTGACATTTGATAACCCGCTGGTACATGAGCAGTAGGATGAGGCACATTAACAGGAATCCGTATTCCATTCACAACACGATAACTTGGAACTAACCCATTTTCTTTTGCTTCACTGTAACTGTGATACGTATGTGTCATATCAATTGGCGCATAGACATTTTCATCCATATATTCTTTATAACTAAGCCCTGTAACCTTTTCAATTATTGCGCCTAATACAATATAATTCAAATTTGAATAAGAGTTAATATTACCTATTAAATTATCAATATGTACAGTACGTGTGATAACATGTGATAACTCTTCAATTGAATAATCCGCATCATATGTATAGGCCATATTCCCATCAAGTGTTGATAATCCACTACGATGTCGAATTAAATCACGTACACGTATCTCATTTCCACGATCATCTTTTAAATCAAACCATGGTAAGTATACACTGACTCGCTCATTAATGTTTATCATTCCTTTATTCGTTAATTGTTTAATAGCGAGTGCAGTGAACGATTTACTGATTGAACCAATATAAAAAGGTGAATTCAAGTCAACTTCATGACTAAAATCACCTGTTTGATAAATCTTTTGATATATGACTTCATCTTCTTGAATAATCGTAAGAGTTAGAATACTTGTTTTAGAAAGTTTCATTGAATCTAATATGTATTGATCCACTTTCGCATAGATTTCAGAGTTAAAACCATTCGTTGGTAGTGTAAACATAAACAACGAACTAATTAAAACGAAGATCCTTGTAAAGTGTTTGAAACTCTTTTTCATTTTATTCGGTTTAACCATTCATTTATCTGTATCATATCTTCCTTAGTATGAAAATAATGTTCACTTTTATCGGATATGATCCATTCACAATCATATTTTCTAACAAACTTTTCTATTGATTCAAAAGATATAAGTTTATCATTTCTTCCATACAAAATTGATATAGGATAGGATACTTTATTCAATAGATGACTCTGTAGATACTGATAATCTTCATATCTGACAACTATTCCATTTGATAATATTATACTTTTATTTTCAATCACGTCATTTATTGATTTATTATCATTCTCTAACATTTGGTGTGTTAATTCAATTAAATCGACTACAGGAGACAATAATGCGACATATCTAAGCGGTTTATGTTGATAGGCGATTAAAGTATAATAAGCACCCAAACTACATCCTATACCAATTATAGATTCATAACGTTCTTCTGAATAATGATAGATCTCATTCAAATCATCTATGGCTTGCTTAACTGTATGAATTGGTAATTTAGCTTTTCTATCCCCATGTTCAGGCATATCAAAACTCAATAACTGAAAACCTCTTTGACAAAAGTTCTCTGCACAACACTGAATAAATCGATCTTCTTTATGAGATTGGCTACCATGAGTAACAATCACAATTTGATTGGATTTATCTCCCCAAAGTATCGCAGGAATTCCATTAATATTAATTCGCTCTTTTTTCATATTTAATCGTGACGTTTAACCCAATTAATCGCATCAATATACAGTTCCATAAATCTAACTTGGCTTATCTCTAAAATTGGATGCTCACGATCAAGTTCATTTAATCGAGCATACTCATGATTTAAGATAACTTTTAGGGTTGAGTTGATTGGATTATCTTGTCCAAGTAGTGCATTTTTTACATCTGATGTAAAAGGTAGCTCTTCTACAATAGAAGACATGTCTCTATTTAATAGTACATCGATGGATGAAAACATTCCAACCATAAAATAATCTAGATGATCTTGTTTTTGACTTGTCTCAAGCGCAATTAATTCCATAAATTTAGCTCGAATAATACTATTCTTAATTAAGTCTTTATTTTCAACAATCTGAATATCTTTAACCAATAAGATATTAAACCATCGTTTCAGTTCACTAATGCCTAATCGAACAATCGCTTGTCTAATTGATTTTATTTCATATCGAGCTTCAAAATAGACCGTATTAGATACTTTTAATAATTTATAAGACAAACCTAAATCAGACTCAATAATTTGACCAATCCGATTAAAATCAGGGTCTAAAGAATATAATTCATTGATAATTCGAATAATATTGGTATTCAATACCGCAATATCTTTACCTTTATAAATAACTGGTTTACTAAAGAAATACCCTTGAAAATAATCATAACCCATGTTTAAGGCTAATTCATATTCTTCACGAGTTTCTACTTTTTCTGCTAAAAACAATAGCTTATTCTTATATCGATGAAGTAGTTGTCTCTGCTCAAAAAGACTAACACGTGAAAACTCAATCTTTACAATATCAACAATATCTAATAGACTAACGAACTTCTCATCAAACACGAAGTCATCTAATGCGATTTTATAACCCGCTTGTTTAAGTTTTATACAGGATTCAATAAGTTCTTGAGAAACGATGGATTGTTCAAGTATCTCGACAATCAATGTCTCTTTTGGCAATAACATAGGAACATTTTCCACAATCATTGTTTCGGTAAAGTTAATAAATGCCTTCGTTCCCTCTGTTAAATCATCAAAATGCATCACAAAAAAAGCGTTATTAATAACCTCTGCTGTATCTTTATCCGCATCATTACCTTCATAATAATTATTCATACTCCTACGATATAAAAGTTCATATCCCAGGACATTATTGTATCGATCAAATATGGGTTGTCTACCTACATAAACTTCCATGGTTAGGGCCTCCACTGAGTACACCAAAGATAATTATTCATAAAATTCGTTAATTTCATTAAACACCTTAGTTATTATTGTATACTATTTAGAATATAAAAAGACGATAAAAAATACATTTTTACCGTCAATAAGTATTATTTTCTTTCATGTATAGTTACATGAACATTATCGCCAGCTTGTTTATGAATTAAGGATCGAATATCCTTTCGAATACCAATAATATGACATTCTGTTTTCATCCTCACTAAACTTCCATCATACTTAACTCCATCAAAACTTGCGCTAACTTTAACTCTGCCCTTTCCAAATTCCTTTAAAACATCATATGGAAACTCAATATAAGCCGCATCCATATCTTCAACTCTTTTAATAATCGCATCAAATTCTTAGATTTTCATTTTGATAAGCATCCATTAATTCATTAATAATCAACTTCTTCATCCCATACATACATTCAGAAACACGCTTTACTCCTTCTTTGTCTGTTTCTTTAAGTAAAACCTCTAATTGTATGGGTGAAATCTGCCAACTTAAACCAAATTTATCTTTTAACCACCCACACACAACTTCTTCTCCGTCTTTTGTGAGCGCATCCCAATAATAATCGATTTCACTCTGTGTTTCACAATTAACTAATAGAGATATCGCTTCATCAAACTTAAACTCTGGACCACCATTAATTGCAGTAAATAATTGTCCATCAAGTTCAAAATTAACCGTTAAAACAGTCCCAACACGATCAGGATTCGCATCATTGTAATAAAGTTTATCGACAATTCTTGAGTTAGGGAAAATCGAGCAGTAAAACTCAGCTGCCTCTAATGCTTCTGTATCAAACCAAAGATTTGTCACAATTTTTTGTTTTATCATAAGTACACCAGTTGCCATGTTAGACCAAATTGATCTGTAACCCAAGTAGCGAGCTTAAAATCCATCAAAGGTTCTGGACCCATTAATACATTCCCATTCTTTGATAATGCATTAAATAGGGTATGAAATAGGGTTTCAGTGTCACATTCTTTATAAAAAGTAAATGACCAATTAAACTCTGGCACATCTTCCTTCTTCATATCTAACGCAAAGATCTTTAAACCATCCAATTCAAACGTCACATTTAAAGCTTTACCTACTTCTCCATACTCTGGATTATCAATACGAGTTATCTCAATTATTCTTGAGTTTGGAAAAATACTTGTGTAATATTCAACTGCTTCAATCGCAGTTCCTGGAAATGTTAAAAAAGGAACTATCGTTGTCTCTTTATGATTCATAAAAGATCCTCCTTGATAGTCCCATTATAGTAAAAAATAGTATTTAATAGTTTAAATATACTCTCTTTGGATTTGTATTCAACAAAAGATCATTTAAAACTAAGGTTTCCCTTTCAATATAAGAGAACTTTTGACCGATAAATCTTTTATTAACTTTAATCGCATCATGAATATCAACCCATTCCAACTCATAGTCTAAGTCTTTTTCATAATCATCTAACTTAATTGGTTTTAAACCATCTTCCACTTCAGCCAAATAGTAATAGGACTTTTGTTCAAAAATAGCCTCTTCATAAATACTTTTGCGACATTCCACAAAAAATCCGTAATCACGGATTGTATTCTCCTTTATCACTAAACCAGTTTCTTCTTCTGTCTCACGAATTAATGTATCAATATGTTCTTCTCCAGGTTCAATACCTCCACCTGGAAACTTATAAAATCCTTCTTTTTTACTTTTAACCAATGCGATCAAATTATCTTTACGGATGATTGCACGCACTGCATTTCTTTCAATTCTTTCCCAAGATTCTAAATAATCTCTATGATCCATGACTTTTATTATTCTCATAATAATCCTTTCTAAGATTCTCTCAATAGCGCTACTCGATACGGATATAAATGCCCAATCATTATTCCATTTTTTATGGCAGGATCATTTAACATTATCAACTCCGCAATCTCATCTGTCTCTGCCTCAATAATCACAATCCCAAATTTTGTATCATCAGTATTTAATGTTCTTCCTGCTAAAATTAATTGTTTATGATTCAAACGATCTTTTAAATAATTAAAATGTTCTTCAACGATTTGATTGTCTTTCTCTGTCCAATTATCATCGTTATTTAATCGTTCGATTAACTCCAGTTTGTAAAGATATTGTTTCATAATGTAATTATATGGATCGTACAAACTTCAATGATGTTTGATTAAATCCTTCACGTATGTAAAACTGATGCGCTCTCTCACGAACGACATTGGTGGTTAACTCAATGTGAGATGCCCCAATACTTTTCGAATAGTTCACCGCAAAATCCAAAAGTCTTTTACCTAAGTGTTTACTTCGATGTTTATGATCAATAATTAGTTCTAATACTTCCACAACCAATGAGGCATGGTGAAGTTGACGTTCAAGTCTTAAATGAATATATCCAACGATTTCATCTAATTTAATTCCATAGATTATATGGTTATTTAAGCTTACAATCTCATAATAACACGGTTTAAAATGTTCAAAAGTGAGCGAATTATTCTCTAGTTGATTACTTAGTTCAAAAACTCGATTGATATCATCTAATCCCAGTTCTATGATTTCCATAAATTACCTCGTTTTTCTTATTATACCATCACACCTAAAAAAATGACCCGAATAATCGAGTCATCTAGAAATCATAGTAGAGATTTAGTATTCCATCTTTTTTATCAATAACGATATTTTCAACTTTTACACCAGCCAGTTTTAACTTCTGGATATTTGATCTTAAGAATGTGTCACTTCCAACAATATAATAAATGGTATTATCTTGACTGATTACTTCAGTTAATCGTTGGAAGTATTCAACTCTAGATAAAGTCCAATAATTTTTAAATTGGTTATTATTCAATGATTCAAACTCTTCTTTATAAATCGTTGGATTAGAATCTACATTTATATGAACTAACTGAGGAATACCAGTTTGGTCCTGATTGTACGCAAGAATAAGTGGTCTCATGGTTGCTATTCCAACACCCATAGAGAGTAATACAATTCTCTTATTTTCACGTCTAAGTCTCATTCTCGATCCTAATTTATATAGATTGATTTCATCTCCAACGCGATAATTCGATAATAGAGTTTTGTACTCTGATTTTTGATTAGGAAAGCGAGTCGTAAAACCAATCTTATTCTCATGAGCTAAAGTCATAATAGACATATGTCTTACTAAATTCTTATTAACAACCTCATTCACTTCATAATTATTTAATGCGATATGTGTATGCGAACCTTCTTCCCAATTAAAATCATGGGGTTTTTCTAGATAAAATGTTTTAGTATCATTTCCTTCATTCACAATATCGATGATTTTTAATCTGTGCTTTATCAATTGACTTCTCCTTTACACAGATTCTAGTTTAAATGATTTACAAAATGTGTCCTACTGAAATGACCAAAAAAAAGAGAAAGATCAATCTTCTTTTACAACTATTCCAATCAAACTAACAAGATTAAGTGCTTGTATAGGATTCAGTATAATCCCTTTTAGTTCACTTAACTCTTCAGATACAATAGGATGACTGAACTCACAGTCACTAAAATCTAAGCCTTTCAATGAAGTCTTAAAGAAATTACTTTGAATAAATTTAGATTGATTAACTGAGAAGTTTTTTAAAGTGCACTCAGAAAATGACGTGTCAGATAAATTAGTATTAGAAAATAAGATATCACTCATTTTTGAATATTCAAAGAATGTATAGTGTAGATTCGATTGATTAAATTGAACATGTTTCAAATTAGACTTTGACCAATCCATTCCAATCCCTTTACATAAATTAAACTCGCATCGCTCAAAATATGTTTGTTTAAAAGAACTGTTAGATAAATCACAGTGAATAAACTCGACATCCACAAAACTACTAAGATCAAACTGACAATGATCCATTATACAAT
>JAJZTY010000080.1 GCA_021847325.1 Bacillota bacterium | reverse complement strand
TTTTTTTATCTTATTTTGAAATTAATCACTTTATGTCCTATACTAAAAATAGAGGGACAAATATGCAAAAACAGTTCATATTTTTTATTCTTTTATCCATTTTAGTCGCAATATTCGCGATTACGAATGCTGAAATTATGAATGTACAATTATTCTTTTGGAGTTTCCAATTATCTGGTTCGCTTGTAATACTAATTTCCGTCGCATTAGGTGCTTTGCTTGTATTGTTATTTGGTATCTATCGTAGCTTTAAGACTCGTTCTACTATAAAAGAACTAGAACGAAATTTATCGAATTCTAAATCTCAATTAGACTCATTAAAAAATGAACATAATAAAACACTTCAAGAAAATGAAGTGTTAAAAGCTGAAATATATCAATTAAAAAATACTGATACACAAAGAACAAGCGAGGTTTAATCCTCGCTTTACTTTAGACTTAATGAGTAATCACCTTTACTCCACAACTCAAAATCCTTATCAGTTGTTAGTATTGAATGCGTATCACTTAATTGAACCATATGACTATCATTATAAATAATCGTACTCATGTCATAAACAAAACGTTTACGCTTTTTCTCACTATCAGGATCAGGATGAGGTATCGCAGATAATAAAGATTTTGTATATGGATGCATAGGATGATTATAAACATCATCAACTGTACCCATTTCTACAATGTGACCTAAGTGCATAACCGCAACTCGATCTGAGATGTAGCGTACCATTGATAAATCATGCGCAATAAATAAATACGTTAAACCTAACTCCCTTTGGAGTTTTTTCATTAGATTAATAACTTGTGCTTGAATCGATACATCAAGTGCAGAAATAATTTCATCCGCAATAATAAACTTTGGTTTTAAAACCAATGCACGTGCAACACCAATACGTTGACGCTGACCACCCGAGAATTGATGTGGGAAACGATTGATATGATCTTCACTCAATCCAACACTCTTAAGTACTTCGATAACCTTATTCTTTCTTTCAACTGGATCGCTTACGAGTTTATTAACATCTAAACCAAATGCGACGGTATCCAATACCTTTTTACGAGGATTAAGTGAAGCCATTGGATCTTGGAATATCATCTGCATATTTGTTGTTATAAAGTGTTTAGTTTCTTTGTCTAACTTCCCTGAGATTTTCTTCCCCATAAACTCAACTTCACCCGCAACGCCATCGTAAATACGAATTAGTGTACGTCCTAAAGTAGATTTACCACTACCCGATTCACCGACAACACTAAAGGTTTCACCTTCGAATATTTTAAAGCTTACATCATCAACAGCCCTTGTCGTTGTTTTTCGATCCACTCGAAAGAACTGTTTAAGATTTTTAACTTCTAAAATTACATTATTTGTACTCATATTAAACCTCCTTCGAATGCGAATATTGATTTAAACGCTTTTTCAATACATCAGGCATTTCGACCTTTGGCGCATCCGGGTGTAATAACCAACTTGCCACAAAATGAGTCTCACTCACTTTAAACATCGGTGGCACTTCTTCAAAATCTATGGCTAGTGCATAACTACTTCGATATGCAAAGGCATCACCCTTCGGAGGATGAATTAAGTTTGGAGGACTACCTGGAATCGATAAAATTTCTTCTTCTTTTCCATCAAGAGAAGGAATACTTGATAATAAACCCCATGTATATGGATGTCTAGGATCATAGTAAACTTCTGACGCTAATCCTTCTTCTACTATCTTACCTGCATACATAACCGCAACACGATCCGCAACATTCGCTACTACTCCCAAGTCATGTGTAATAAAGATTATTGCGACACCTGTTTTCTTTTGAATATCTTTTATTAATTCTAATATTTGAGATTGAATCGTCACATCCAGTGCTGTTGTTGGTTCATCCGCAATTAATAAATCCGGTTCACACGCTAATGCAATCGCAATGACAATACGTTGTCTCATACCACCTGATAATTGATGTGGGTATTGTTTCATACGTTTGTCTGGATGATCAATTCCAACTAAATCAAGTAAGTTACGTGTTCTCTCAAGCGCTTCTTTTTTCGATTTTACTAATTTATGTTCCAACATGCTTTCCATAATTTGATTTCCAATAGTCATGGTTGGATCTAAGGAAGTCATTGGATCTTGGAAAATAATCGCTATTTTACTACCACGAATATTCTTTTGCATAAATGATTTGGTACTATGCAATAAGTCAACAATTTCTTCTTTTCCATTCTTATTTAATCTAAACAAGATTGATCCTTCTTCAACAGCTCCATTATCATCAATCAAGCCTAAGATTGCTTTCGTGGTAACAGATTTACCTGAACCTGACTCACCAACTATCGCAAGTGTTTCACCTCTATTAAGATGAAAACTAATATCACGAATAACATGATTCGTACCTACATCCAATTGAAAAGATAATTGTAGGTTCTTTACTTCAAGTATTCTATTTTCTTCCATACTTATCACCTAAAATCCTTTCATTTTTGGATCAAACGCATCACGTAACCCATCCGCAACTAAATTAAAACTTAACATGAGTAATGATAAAACCAATACTGGGAAAATAACCATATGTGGATAAATGAGTAATGATTGATAACCTGTGGAAATTAATACACCTAAGGATGCCAAAGGAGGTTGTAATCCTAAACCAACAAACGCTAAGAAAGATTCATAAAATATTGCGCTTGGAATAGAAAACATCGTCATAACAATGATCTGTCCAATAATATTCGGTAAGATTTCTTTTAGAATAATCACAAAAGAAGATGCACCTAATGTACGTGCTGCTAAAACAAACTCTAATTCTTTTAATTTTAATACTTGAGAACGTACAACACGACTCATAGAAATCCATCCAGTAATCATCAATGCGAAAATGATTGATTGTAATCCTGGCTTTAAAACTAACACTAATAGAATTACCACAACTAAGTTAGGTATACCACTAATGATTTCAACAAAACGTTGCATAACCATATCAACTTTACCCCCATAATAACCAGAGATAAGTCCATAGGAAATTCCAATAATGACATCAATTAAAACAGCCACAAACGCAACTAAGAAAGAAATCCGAGTTCCCATCCAAACACGCACCCATAAATCTCGACCTAATCCATCTGCACCAAACCAATAATAAACATCATTGAACCCTTTTTGGAGATAAATATTCACATTATCTCTCATTCCATTAAGAATTCCTAAATTCTCAATGAAAGGGACACGTGGAGGTAGATTGATATGTTGAGTAATTACTTCGTTATAAACATGTCCACCAATCAAAGGTCCAAAAGCTGCTAGAAACAATATTCCAATTATCATGAATAACGCAATATGAGCCCCTTTATTTTTCTTAAAACGACGATAAGCATCACGGAAGAATTTTGGCTCTTCATTTGATATTAATTCCTGAGTTACGTATTCTTTTGGTTCTAATCGCTTAAATAATTCTTTTTTATGTTCAGTCATAATTAAGCTCCTTTCGCTACACGAATACGTGGATCAATAATTCCATAGAGAATATCCACAAATAAATTCATGGTGATATATAAAGCACTATAAACAAACGCAATCATAACAATTACGTTATAATCATTCGTTAAAATTCCATTAACCAATAAACTACCAATGCCTGGCACTGCATATACTTTCTCAACAACCAATGAACCTGTTAGTAAAGTAACAGTTAAAGGTCCCAAAATAGTAATAACAGATATCAACGCATTACGTAATCCATGTCGATAAATAACTTTAAATTTTGATACACCTTTCGCCTCAACAAGTCGAATATAATCAGAACCTAAAACTTCAATCAACTCAGTTCGTAAGAATCGTGTTACTTGTGCCATGACAAACATGGATAAGGCAATGGTAGGAAGTATTGAAGATTTGATTGGATCGTTAAAATTGAAGATAATACTAAATATCGGAATTTTAAACCCAAAGACATAACTAAGTAATAAGGCAAATACATAAGATGGAATACTAACTCCAACAATCGCAATTAATGTCGCAAGTGTATCAACCCATGTATTCTTTTTAGATGCGGATAGTACACCTAAAATAATCCCCATAAATGTTCCAAGTGCTAAAGCTTGAAGTCCAATTCTTACAGAAATACCAAGTCTTGGTAATACGATATTTTTAACCATCCAGTTACGTTGTATCGATAATGAAATCCCAAAATCAAACTCTGTAAGTATATTCTTCATGTAGATGCCAAAACGTGAAAAAAACGGTTGATCAAGTCCATACTTTGCGTTTAACAAAGCTTTACTTGCTTCACTCAATTTTTCATCATTAAATGGAGTTCCTGGAAGAAACTGTAAGAGTAAGAATAATAAGATAAGTATGGTGAATAAAGTCACAATGGACCAAAACATTCGCCGAGTAATATATTTAAACATATTTGGCCTCCTAACCTTAATAGAAAATGGGAACCTTGCAAAAGGTTCCCACTTAATCACTAATCAATCGTAGCGCGTTTGTAGTTGGTCATACCCAATACGTGGTATTCAATTCCTTTTACATTTGGTTTGATTACCATAGCAGAACCTGTCTGCCATAGAGGTACAACAATCGCTGTATCTAATGCATAAGCTTCAACTTCAATTAACTTAGCCCAACGAGCATCAAGATCAGTTGAGAGTGCACCACCTGGAGCAACTTCTGCAACCATCGCATCGTATACAGGATCAGACCAGTTATTGTAGTTATAGTTAGAACCTGTAACAAGTAAGTCTTGTAAGTAAGTTAGTGGATCCGCGTAATCTGGTCCCCAACGAGTTAAAGCAACATCATATTCTGCTCTTGCAGGTTTCATTAAGTCTAAACGTTCTTTCTTCAAGACTGTTTTAATCTCAACAGTAACACCTGGAAGATTCTTTTCAACTTCAGCTTTGATATATTCAGGAGCACCAGCTGCTAGACCAGAATCATCTCCTGGAGTACCAACCAATAATTCGAATGTAACTGTATCTACACCAAGTTCAGCTTTTGCAGCTTCCCAATATTCAAGTGCTTTTACAGGATCATATCCAAAGTACTTAGGAGCCGCATCACGGAAGTCAACTCCATCAACAGATGCAGCTAATCCACGAGGGACAAATCCATCCGCAACAATAGAACCATCATTTAATTTTTCATTTACGATAAACTCACGATCAAATGCCCAAGCAAGTGCTAAACGGAAGTTTTCATTTAAAACAGCCGCATTATCTGATTTTTGGTTGAAAGGCATAAACCAAGTATAACCTTTACGAATTGGAACGAAATCATCTGTACCAACATAACCAGTTACTAAGTCACCAGACATAGCCGCAACATCTAAATTGCCTTGATCATATTGTAGTTTTACTGTTTGAGGATCCGCAATAATACTAATTTCAATACCATCAATTGCGATTTTATCTGCATCATAGTATTTATCATTCTTAGCTAATACAATTTGAGAACCTTGAACCCATTCAGTAAGTACAAATGCACTGTTGGATAATAGGAAATCAGGACCTGTCGCATAGTTATCACCAGCTTCAGTCACAAACTTTTCATTCATAGGGAAGAATGAAGGGAATGTCATTAATGGAATAAACCAAGGTACTGGAGTTTCTAGACTTACTTTTAATGTATAATCATCAACTGCTTCAACACCAAGTTCTTCAACAGGTAATGTACCTGCAATAACCGCATCCGCATTCACTAACTTCGCATTTTGTGCCATGAGTGAATATTCATTCGCAAGTGCAGGATCAACTAAACGTCTCCAAGCAAATACGAAGTCATTTGCAGTCACTGGATCACCATTAGACCAAACTGCATCCTTCTTCAAACTAAATACATATTCTAAACCATCATCAGAAACAGTCCAACTTTCAGCAGCGCCAGATCCAGGTAATGTCGCATCATTAGCGTCATACTCAACCAAGCCTTCTGTGAATGCTGTTAAGACTTCAAAAGATACACCATCTGTTGCTACTGTTGAATCAAGTGACAAGACATCACCGCCAAACGCAACACGTAGAACTTTCTTAGTTTCTTCTGGTGCAGGTTCTGCAGAACAGCCCACAAACAATAAAGAAGCTAAGATAAGAAGTAATAATTTCTTCATAATCTTCAAATTCCTTTCCTTTATGTGGTTATTATAGCGCAAGAATGAAAGCTGTCAAGAAATATTTTCACAAAAATATCATTTTATTTTCATTTTATTACAATCAATGTAAATTTTTCATTTACTTTATTAGTTTACTTAACTAAATCAATAAAATTATGGATATAAAATAAAAAATCTTCCTAAGAAGATTTAATTACTTAATGGGGCGGCCGACGGGGCTCGAACCCGCGGAATGCCGGAACCACAATCCGGTGCGTTAACCAACTTCGCCACGACCGCCATAAGGCAAGTGTTATTTTAGCTTATTTACTCCATAAAGTAAAGTAGTTAGACGCAATTATTTGACAATTTTTTTATAGATCTCAAACAAACCTTCATTTAATAAAAATGGTTCATAAATAAATGATTCTGTATGATCTTTTATAAGTACAGATAACCCACCTGTTAATATTCTTGTACATTTTTCATTAAATTCATTTTCTATACGTTGTGCAATTCCAGTAATAGAATCGATTGTTGAAAACATCAAACCAGCTTGCATTGCAGTTATTGTATCAATCCCTAATACAGACTTAGGTATATCTAGTGGAATTGTTGGTAAATGCGGTATAAATCGATTCAATGCGTCCTGAGAGATTCTTAATCCTGGCATAATAATTCCACCAGCAAACTGACCTTTTGAATTTATTGCGCTTAACTTAGTTGCACTTCCTAAGTCAGCAACAATAATCGGAGTATTATACTTACACATCGCCCCGTAACTAGTTGCTATAAAATCAGCTCCAAGTTCTTTTGGATTCGTCAACAATATCTCAAACTCTGAAACAGTTTCAGTATTACACTTAAATCCCTTTATCCCTAGATTCATTTCAACCGTATCAAAAAATACTTGATCTACAGAAGGCACAACACTACTCACAATAAATGCTTCAAGATTATATTTCTCTTTTAAAGGTAATATTTGATTTAAAACAAAGTCATTATATGCACTCTTAATATCTTCCTTTATCGTTTCATAACGTGCATCATAAAGCTTTTCTTTAGAATCTGAATAAACAACACATACTATATTAGAATTCCCGATATCAATAGTTAGTAACATATATTTATTTTAACATAAAGAAGTGCAGTTTCCTGCACTAAGCTATAGGTCTAGTTAATAATCGAATCTCACTAAGTGTAAAGTAATTTAAATGATTCATTTCTATTGGGAAAGTCACAACAATCCACAAACGATTTGATGATTCATTATGTTCAATAACTTGGTACTGGCATACTGAACATTGAATACTACTTTTCTGTATCAACTCATCCACATCTAAATCATATCGATCTTGATGTTCAATAATCGCAAGTATATTTTCAGCGTATATCCTTGCCTTGTTATTGACTAAAATAACTCGCATATAGTCAATACCCATGACCATAAACATCATCCCAAAAATAATAACTAAACCTGTTTCAAAAGCACCCTTCATTAGTTAATCTCAGTCATTTGAGTCCATTGTGTCTCTAAAGTATCTTGCATCGTATCCTTAAATCCTTCAGAGAAAACAATCATACCCGTCGCAATCACAGTAACAACTAACACTAAACCATACTCTTCAAAAAAAGCTTTCAAAT